>DATHJB010000228.1 GCA_035316325.1 Acidimicrobiales bacterium | reverse complement strand
GAGGCGCTTGGCGACCTCGTCGTCGGACGTGCCGTCGGGCGGGTAGGGCACGTTGAACTGGCCGATCCGCGACGGCTTGAACGCCGGCGGCTGGAAGTACGACGCCACCGCCAGCACCGGGCGCTGGAACGGCGGCGACGGTACGACGTCGCAGCGCTCGCCCTCCACGAAGCTGACCAGCTCGTGGTGCACCAGGAAGGTGCGGCAGCGCTCGGTCTCCGACTCGTAGGCCGCCCGCATCTCGTCGGGCGTGCCGGGCCGGTTCTCGCCGAGGGCGTCGACCAGCGCCGCCCACGACGCGGCGGACGGGTCGATCTCCCGGGCCAGCGCCGACATCTCGGTGTCGAGGTCGGCCCACAGCTCCTCGCCCCGCCGGTGCAGGCCCGGGGCGTCGAACGACAGCAGCTCGGCGTCGCGCAGGAGCGCCGAGTAGCGCTTCTCGCCGATGGCCCACTCGCCGGCGGCCCGGCCCGCCAGGTCGTCGAGGAAGGCGCCGAACGCGGCGAACGCGGCGGCCGCCACCTCGCCGGCCTCGGCCAGGCGGGCCCGCAGCGCCGGGTCCTCCACCTCGGCCGGCACCAGGTTGCGGGCGTAGGTCTCGCCGGCGGCGCACTGGCCCTGCGCCCGCCGCACGAGCACCTCGGCGGCCAGCTCGGCGTCGAGGTTGGCGCGCCCTGCCTCGAGCAGCTCGGGGATGGCCCGGAGTCGGGCCTCGGCGGCCGCCACCAGCTCGGGCTCGGGCAGCGGGCGGCGCAGGAACAGGCTGAACACGCCGAACAGCGCCGGGCCGAGGTAGCTGTCGGGGCTGCGCTGCCACTCGTGCCAGTCGCGCCGTACCTGCTCGCCCCGCAGCACCGACACGACCAGGTCGCGGTCGATGCGCTCGTCGTCGCTGAGCAGGCTGTCGTCGAGCTCGCCGAACCGCTCCAGCCAGCCGTCGGCCCGCCGGTCGCGGTCGTCGAACCCCGCCGCGCTCAGGTCGGGCGAGCGGTCGTCGCTCCCGTCGATGCCCTGGAAGGTGGCGAACGACGGCCGGTCGGCGAACAGCTCGTCGAGGTAGGCCCCGGCGAGCGTCGCGAACGGGGACGTGTCCGGCGGATCGGGCGGCTGCATGTCCGACGACATGCGGTCGAGTGTTGCAGACTGTCCCCCGACCCGTGGACGGAGGCACCCACATGGCCGAGTCCCGAAACGACCAACCCCCACACGTCGAGCAATGCGACGGCCTGCTCTACCGACCGCGCCCTTGCGCGCCCTCTACGGCCCGGACACGCCTGGTGTCCGGCAGGGTTTCGTCGCGCTCACGCTGAACTCGTCCACCAGCCTCGTCGCCGGCGCCTTCCTGGGCTCGATCACCAGCACGCTCGACGACCACCCGGGGCTGATGGTGCTGGTCCCGGCGGCGATCGGGCTGCGGGGCAACATCTTCGGGGCGTTCGGCAACCGCATGTCGACCGCGCTCCACGCCGGTACGTTCCGCTGGTCGCTGCGGCGCGAGGCGGTGCTCGGCCAGAGCGTGCTGGCCTGCGTGGTGCTGACGATGGCGATGTCGCTGGTGCTGGCGATCGAGGCGCGGGGCATCGCCGGGCTGGCGCCGGAGGGCACGATCGGGCTGCTGTCGATGTCGACCATCTCGATCCTCGGGGGGATGCTCGCCTCGGTGGTGGTGCTCGCCGCCGCCCTCGGGCTCACCGCGGGTGCGGTGCGGTTCAACTGGGACCTCGACAACGTGACCGCGCCCCTCGTGTCGACGCTGGGTGACGTGCTCACCCTCCCGGCGCTCTACCTGGCGACCTTCGTGGTCGGGGCGTCGCTGGCGTCGACCACGCTGGGCTGGCTGCTGGTGGTCGCCTCGGTGGTGGTGCTGGTGGCGGGGTGGCGGTCGCCCAGCCGGGCGCTGCGCCGGATCGTGCGCGAGTCGATGCCGGTGCTGGCGGTGGCCGGGTGCATCAGCGCCGGTGCCGGTCTGGCGCTGGCCCACTCGCAGGGTCGATTCGAGGCGCTGCCGGCGCTGCTGGTGCTGGTGCCGGCCCACCTGTCGAGCGCCGGGGCGCTGGGCGGGATCCTGTCGGGGCGGCTGTCGTCGAAGCTGTTCCTCGGCCTCGTGCGGGCCGACGGCTGGCCCAACCGGGGCGCCCGGCGCGACATCTCGGTGGTGCTGAGCCTGGCGCTGCCGGTGTTCCTGCTCAACGGGCTGGGGGCCCATCTCGTCGCCCGGCTGTTGGGGCAGGTGAGCCCCGGCCTGCTGCAGATGGTGGGCGTGTCGCTGCTGGGGGGTGTCCTGGCGATCGTGTTCGTGGTCGGGGTCGCCTACTACGGCACGATCGTCGCCTACCGCACCGGCACCGACCCCGACACCTACGGCATCCCGGTGGTCAGCTCCACGGTCGACCTGGTGGGGGCGTTGACACTGGTGGCGGCCATCGTCGTGTTCGGGTTGTCCTAGGGGCGTTCTGTCTTCGCTGAGCCGGCTATGCCGGGCTCAGCGAAGACAGAACGCTGGTGGTCACCGTGAGGGGCTGGAGCGACTGCTGGGCCCACGTGCGGACCAGGGCGGGGTCGCCCGGGGGCGCGGCGATGGTCGTGATCCGGCTGCGCAGGGTCCCGGTGCAGGCCGTGCCCGGGTCGGTGCAGGGGATCGTCGTGTTGAAGAACGAGCCGGCCTCGCCGACCGCCTGGCCGTCGCCGGTGCACTGGCCGGCGGGTGTGAGGTCGTCCTGGTAGTAGGTCTGGGGGTTGAGCCCCAGGTTCGACTGGAACGACGCGGCGACGCCGAGGTTCCCTTGGCTGCCGGTCATCGTCCACCACGACGGGGCGCCGGCCGGGACGGTGTCCGGGTTGCCGTCGATCGGTACGCCGTCGGGCACCTGCGGGTTGCGGAACGTCATGCCCGCGGCCTGCTGGTTGAGGTCGAGCGTCGCCCCCACGCCGGGGATGCCGTGCACCCGCAGGTCGATCACCGTCTCCAGGGCGGTGTCGTAGAAGGCGTGGGTGGCCTGGGTGTTGGGGCCGCTGTTGGCGCCGACGTAGCCGCGCAGCGCCCGCACCGGGCCGACCTTGTTCACCACGAAGGCGCCCTCGCCGTTGTCGAACGTGTCCTCGTTGCGGACGCAGACGCCGGGGAAGCGGTACATCACCCGGTCGACCAGGTCGACGCCGGGGCGGTCGCCGAAGGTCAGCGACACCTGGTCGAGCAGCCAGCGGTCGGAGAAGTGCGCCGTGTAGGTGGCGCCGGTGATGGTGCTGTTCTCCGGGTTGGGGCCGGCGGTGCGCCGGTAGGTGGTCTTGTAGTCGCCGCTGTTCAGGCTGAACGTGTAGCCGACGTAGCTCCTACCGGCGCTCGGGTCGAGCGAGCCGTCGCTGCGGAACAGGTACACGTAGCCGACGGCGGCGGGCGCGCCGGGGTCGTGGATCGCCACCTCGACGCCGCTGCCGGCGACCGTGCCGGGCGGGGCGGGGAGACTGCCGGCGTCGCCGCCCGCGTCGTGGGCCATGAACACGATCTCGTCGTCGGCGTCGACCGTGGGGGTGGGGTCGGCGCCGGTGAACGTGGTCGGGTCGGCGTAGACGTTCACCGGGACGTCGGTGGAGCTGCCGAACTGGCCCGGGGGCAGGTCGTAGATCGCCGCGATCGTGGTGGTGCGGCGCTCGTCGACCTGGACCGGGAGCTGCGCCCAGCCCTGCGACGAGGCCCGGAACGCCACGACCCGGCCGGGTTCGGCGCCGACGAGGCCGGGTGCCTGGGCGCCGGTGAGCACGACGGGGTCGATCGGCCGTTCCAGCGTCGAGCGGACCGGGTCCGGCTCGCAGCCGACGATCGGTGCGGTGAGCGCCAGGAGCGCTGCCGCGTGCAGGTACCAACGCCGTCGAGCCATCGTCCGTCCCCCCAAGTCCGTCTGTGGCTCACGCTAGAGCACGCGTCCCTGCTCAGCCGGTCCGGTCGCCTACTGTTCCGGGGACCGATGGACGACAGACCGCGCAACCTCCGGGCGATGCTCTCGGAGGTCAAGGATCTCTCCGAGTTGATGGTCGACCTGGCCTACGCGGCCCTCTACTTCGGCGACCCGGACATGGCCGAGGAGGTGGGCGAGCTCGAGGAGCGGATGGACGAGCTGGTCCACGACATGCGCGCGGTGTGCGTCATGGCCGTGCGCGACCCCCGCGAGGCCGACGCGATGGCCTCGGTGCTGCAGGTGATCTCGTCGATCGAGCGGATCGGCAACGCCGCGGTCGACATCGCCCGCATCGTCACCCACCGCCTCGGCATCCCCCGCGAGCTGGTCGCCGACCTGTCCAACGCCGAGGAGGTGTCGCACCGGGTGCGCGTGCGCGACGGCTCCCACCTGGCCCGGCGGCTGCTGGAGGACCTGGAGCTGCCCGTCCAGACCGGGATGCGCATCGTCGCCATCCGGCGGGACCGCGACTGGATCACCGACGTCGAGGGCGAGGAGATCATGCTGCCCGGCGACGTGCTGTTCCTGCGGGGCCCGCCCGCCGGCATCACCCGCCTGCGCGAGCTGGCCGCGGCGCCCAACTGGACGCCCCCGGACGCACCCGACGACGCCCAGCTCAGCGACCTCGACCGGGCCATCGACGTCCTGGTCGAGATGAAGAACGTGTCCGAGACCGCGGTGGGGCTGGCCTACTCGGCGATCGTCCTGCGCGACATCGGTCTCGCCACGGAGGTGGGCCAGCTCGAGGACCGGCTCGACGAGATGAAGGACCGGCTGGAGCTGTGGGTGCTGCGGGCATCGGCGTCGTCGGCCGACGTCGACCCGGCGCCGCTGCGGGGGCTGCTCCACCTCTCGCAGGCCGCCGAGGAGCTCGGCGATGCTGCCCAGCAGATGGTCTGGCTCATCGAGAAGGACGAGGACCTGCACCCGATCCTGCAGATCGGCTTCGGGGAGAGCGACGAGGTGGTGGTGCGGGTGCCGGTCGCCCCCGGCTCGCAGGCCGACGGCGCCTCCCTGGTGGAGCTGCAGCTCGACGTCGACCCCGGCTTCCACGTGCTGGCGGTGCGGCGGGGCGGTCGCTACCTGTACCGCCCCCGGGGCCACGCGGTCCTCCGGGCCTACGACGAGCTCATCGCGAGCGGGCCCGACGAGGGCCACCCCATCCTCGCCCGCCGTCTCGGCTGGCGCCTCGAGGAGGACGAGGACACGGGCGAGCACCACCTCACCCCGGTCTGAGGGCGGGTTTCCCGCCGAAATTGCGTGGCTGAGGGCCGCCTGGCGACCACCAGCCACGCAGTTTCGAGGTCAGGTCGGCTTGGGGGCCTCGATCGCGGCGCCGTTGCTGCTGCCGCCGGTGCTGCTGAGCAGCTCCGACACCGCGGTGAGCGAGCCGGCCAGGCCCGCCAGCTCGGTCGGCACGATGATCTTGGTGGCCTGGCCGTCGGCCATCGCCCGCAGCGTCTCCAGGTACTTCAGCGTGAGCAGCTCGGTGTCGGGGTTGCCTTCGTGGATGGCGTTGAACACCGAGGTGATGGCCTGCGCCTCGCCCTCGGCGACGGTGAGCTGACGGAAGCGCTCGGCCTCCGCCACCCGCTCCATGGCCTGGGCCTGGCCCTCGGCGTGGAGCACCTGCTGCTGCTTGTCGCCCTCGGCCGTCAGCACCGCGGCCTGCTTCTCGCCCTCGGCCCGGGTGATGGCGGCCTGGCGGGCACCGTCGGCCTCGGTGACCACGGCACGACGGGTCCGCTCCGCCTTCATCTGCTCGTGCATGGCGTGCATGACGTCCGGCGGCGGGTCGATGCGCTGGATCTCCACCCGGACCACCCGGACGCCCCACTTGTCGGTGGCGTCGTCGAGGATCTGGCGCAGCGCCAGGTTGAGCTTGTCGCGGGAGGTCAGCGCCTCGTCGAGCTGCATGTCGCCGATGACGTTCCGCAGGTTCGTCTGCGCCAGCTTGGTGACCGCCAGCAGGAAGTTCGCCACGTTGTAGATGAGCCGCTGCGGGTCGGTGGGCTCGTAGTAGACGACCGCGTCGACCGAGACCACCACGTTGTCGGAGGTGATGACCTCCTGCGGCGGCACGTCGACCACCTGCTCCCGCATGTCGACCGTGCGCACCGACTCGATGAACGGGATGATCAGGCGCAGGCCGGGGTCGACGGTGGTCTTGTACTTGCCGAGTCGCTCCACCACGCCCCGCTGGTACGGACGGATGATCCGGACCCCGGAGATGATGTAGATGGCCAGGGGTATGGCCAGGATGATCGCGACGATTGCCCAGGTCATCAGCTGTCAGCTCCTTGGGGAGGCGGGGGAGGGGGTTCGGTCGGCGGCGGCGGCGTGACCTCGCCGATCGGGAGCACGATCACCCGCGTCCCCTCGATCTCGGCGACGCGCACCACCGCGCCCGTGGGGATGGGGGAACCGTCGAACGACTCGGCGCGCCACTCCTCACGGTGGACGCGCACCATGCCGAGCTCGCCGTGACCGGGGATCTCGTCGAGGACGGTGGCGTTCTGGCCGATCAGCCGGCGTGAGCCGATGCCGTGGCCGTCGCCGCCGAGGTCGAGCTTGCGGGCCAGCGGTCGCATGGCCGCCAGGGTCGCGATCGACACGGCGATGAAGGCGATCCACTCGACGCTGACGCCGACGCCACCGAAGGCCAGGGCGGCCGCGACGATCGCTCCGACGGCGAAGGGGAAGAGGAAGAACGACCCCGGTGTGGCCATCTCGCCGACGGTGAAGAACACCGCCGCGATGAGCCAGATCCAGCGCCAATCCTCGGGCGAGTTCATCGCCTCGCCCCCTGTCGTGTTCGCATGTCGTCCGCTCTGTTCCACTGCTCGTCGCAGTTGTTCCCGCCAGGGAGAATGTACTTCGAGCGGGCCAGTTGCGCGGATCACCTCCGACCCTTCACCGCCGGGCCTCGGCGGTGCCGGTAGCGTGGCCTAGATGGTCGATCAGCGTCTCTGCCTGTTGACCGTGCACGCCCACCCCGACGACGAATCGTCCAAAGGCGCTGGCACGGTGGCCCGCTACCACGACGAAGGGGTGCGCACGGTGCTGGTCACCTGCACCGGGGGCGAGGCCGGCGACATCCTCAACAAGGCCATGGACCGTCCGGAGGTGCGGGCCGACCTGCCGGCGATCCGGCGGCGCGAGCTGCACAACGCGGCCGACATCATCGGCTACGACGAGGTCGTGTGGCTCGGCTACCGCGACTCGGGCATGCCGGGCACCCCGGAGAACGCGCATGCCGACGCCTTCGCCAACGCGCCCTTCGACGAGGCCGTCGGGCGGCTGGTCGAGGTGATCCGGCGGGAGCGGCCGCAGGTCATCGTCACCTACGCCGACGACCAGCAGGGCTACCCCCATCCCGACCACCTGCGGGTGCACGACATCTCGGGCCCGGCCTTCGACGCCGCCGGCGACCCCGGGGCCTACCCCGAGCTGGGGGAGCCGTGGCAGCCGTCGAAGATCTACTACTCGGTCTGGTCGCGGCAGCGCACCGAGGCCGCCCACCAGCGCTACCTGGAGCTGGGGCTCGAGTCGCCCTACAGCGACGAGTGGTTCCAGCGGCCGTGGCTCGACCACCGCGTCACCACCACGATCGACATCACCGGCTACTCGGGGGTGCGGGGCGCGGCGCTGCTGGCGCACGCGACGCAGATCGACCCGGAGTCGCCGTTCTGGTTCGGGCTGCCGCCCGAGGAGCTGGCCAAGCTCAACACCCGTGAGGACTACATCCGGGCGCGGTCGCTGGTCGACTCCCCGGTGCCGGAGGACGACCTGTTCGCCGGGGTGCGGGAGGTGGCCGAGTGGTCGCGTTCCTGAGCCAGGACTGGTTGGACGCGCTGCGCTCCTCGATGGAGGGGCTCCCGGCTTCTCCGGGGGCGTCGGCGCTGGTGCAGTTCGTGGTCAACGGCGCCCCGGAGGGCAACGTCGTGTACTCCACGCAGTACGACGACGGCCGGGTGGTCGACGCTGCGGTCGGCAAGCCGGCCGGCGACCCCGATCTCACCGTCACGCTCGCCTACGACGACGCCGTGCGGTTGGCGCGGGGCGACCTGGAGCTGAGCGCCGCCTACATGCAGGGCACGGTGAAGGTCGAGGGCGACATGGCCCGCCTCTTCGCCCTCCTCCCCGCCACCCACCGCCCTCCCTACAAAGCCGCGATCACCGACCTCGCTGCCAAGACCGACTTCTGACCCTCCCCGGGGTGCCGGGGTCGCCGGCTCCTGACGTTCCGGTGAGCCGGCCTTACTGGGGGTAGGGTCGCTGGCTGGTGGCGGGTTCTGGGGCGGGACTTCGGGTTGGGGTGGCGCGAGGGGCGGCCGTTGGCGTCGTCGTGCTGCCGCTCATCGTCGGGGCGCTGGCGGTGGTGGGCGACTCGTGGGTGCCGGTCGGGGACTGGGCGAGTGCCGTGCTGCGCACCGGGGAGGTGGGGAGTCGTGCCACGCCGCTCGTCGGCGCCTACAGCACCAAGGGCTTCGCGCAC
>DATHJB010000227.1 GCA_035316325.1 Acidimicrobiales bacterium | reverse complement strand
CTGGGTGTTGAGCGACGGCCCGCCCTCCACCAGCAGGGTCTTCGCTCCGTAGTCGTGGCGCAGCAGGCGCAGCGCCGCCGGCCAGTCGAGGCTGTGCGCGCCCACCGCCCTCACGTCGGCGACGGCGGTCAACGGCTCGGCCTGACCCCCGTCGAGGGCATCCTCGGTGGTGAGCACGATCGAGGGCTCGTCCGGCTCCTGGAAGAACCGTGCCGCCGGGTCGAGCGCCAGGCTCGCCGACACCACGGCCAGCCTCGGCCGGTGACCTTCGCCCCGCGGCGCCCCGTAGTTCTCGGCCCGCACCGTCCCCGCCCCCGCGAGCACCACGTCGGCGACGGCCCGCAGCGCGTGGAACAGCTGTCGGTCGCCCTCGCCGCTGAGCGAGCCCGATCTGGTGTCCGGGCCGGTGGAGGCTCCGTCCACAGACGCCACCATGTTGACCATCACCCAGGGACGGTCCGGGGGAGTAGGTCGCGCCTGTGCCGCGACGTTTGCCCCTACATCCGATGCCGCAACTTTCCCACAGGTCTCGTCACCCTCCGAGGTCGTCGCATCGTTTGTGCGAATAGTCGCTGGGATCTCACCTTGCGTAGGAAATATGCGGCGCACGCAGGGCACCGTAGTCAAGACAGACCGCGTTGAGTGGCGTCTCGGATCGGCCTCGCCCGTCACAGGCTGTGGATGACCGAGGGGGTAATCCACCTCTAATTCACAGGATGTTCCCCTAGCGGTCCACAAGCACTCACCCTTAGGTTGCTAGCCGTGCACTGTGCCCCGGCGCGGAGGAGCGGAATGGTGGTTGTCGTCTCCGTGTCTATGGTGGGCTGCTGAGCGACTCCTCGGGGTGGGGCGCCGATCGTCGTCGTCCGAGACGTCGATGGAGCGGCCCCTTCCAACCTGCGAGTCCGCGCCGGGCCGGTCGCACGATCGGCCTCGGGGCGACGAGGGAGACCCCGCCACTCTGCGTAGTGCCCGTAGACTGGTACGCCCCTACGAGGTCCCGGCGCCATCAGACTGTTGACACAGATGTAGTTACGGTGATGTAATTCAGGTCCTACATCTTGTGGTTCGGGGGGCGCCACAGTCGATTCGCACCACAAGGCGTTGTGGTCTCACACGAAGTATCTGGAGGAACTGATGGCACTTGCTCCCGAGCAGACCGGCATAGGCCTCCGCCGCTATTTCACCACTGAGGGCGTCGATCCCTACAGCGAGGTCGAGTGGGACCGGCGGGACGCACGCATCACCAACTTCCGCGACGGCTCGGTGGCCTTCGAGCAGACCGACGTGGAGTTCCCCGTCGGTTGGTCGCAGAACGCCACCAACATCGTGGCCCAGAAGTACTTCCGCGGCACCCTCGGCACGCCCGAGCGTGAGTGGTCGCTGCGCCAGGTGATCGACCGCGTGGTCGACACCGTCACCCGCTGGGGCGTCGAGGGCGGCTACTTCGTCGACCGCCACGAGGCCGCGGTGTTCACCGACGAGCTCAAGCACGTGCTCGTCACCCAGAAGGCGGCGTTCAACAGCCCGGTGTGGTTCAACATCGGGGTGCAGGGCGTGCCCCAGCAGGCGTCAGCCTGCTTCATCCTGTCCGTCGACGACTCGATGGACTCGATCCTCAACTGGTACCGGGAAGAGGGCGTCATCTTCAAGGGCGGCTCCGGCGCCGGCGTCAACCTGTCCCGCATCCGCTCGTCGCACGAGCTGCTCCGGGGCGGTGGCACGGCCTCCGGCCCGGTGAGCTTCATGCGGGGTGCCGACTCGTCGGCCGGCACCATCAAGTCCGGCGGCAAGACCCGCCGTGCCGCCAAGATGGTCATCCTCGACATCGACCACCCCGACGTCGAGGAGTTCATCTGGTGCAAGGCCCAGGAGGAGCGCAAGGCCCGGGTGCTGCGCGACGCCGGTTTCGACATGGACCTCGACGGTGCCGACTCGCACTCGATCCAGTACCAGAACGCCAACAACTCGGTGCGGGTCACCGACGAGTTCATGGAAGCGGTCGCCGACGACAGCGACTGGAACCTGCGTGAGGTCAAGACCCACAAGATCGTGAAGACGGTCCGGGCGCGCGAGCTGTTCCGTCAGCTCTGCGAGGCCGCCTGGGAGTGCGCCGATCCCGGCATGCAGTTCGACACCACCATCAACCGGTGGCACACGGCGGCCAACACGGGTCGCATCAACGGCAGCAACCCCTGCTCCGAGTACATGCACCTCGACAACTCGGCGTGCAACCTGGCCAGCCTCAACCTCATGAAGTTCCTCAACGACGACGAGAGCTTCGACGTTTCCGGCTACCGCCACGCCATCGACGTGGTGTTCACCGCCCAGGAGATCCTCGTCGGGCGGGCCGACTACCCGACCGAGGCCATCGCCGACACCTCGCGGCGCTTCCGTCAGCTGGGCCTCGGCTACGCCAACATCGGCGCCCTGCTGATGGCGCTGGGCCTGCCCTACGACAGCGACCAGGGTCGGGCGCACGCCGCCGCCATCACCTCGCTGATGACCGGCCACGCCTACGAGGTCTCGGCCCGCATCGCCTCCCGCATGGGCCCCTTCGCCGGCTTCTCCGAGAACCGCGAGCACATGCTGCGGGTGCTCAACCAGCACCAGCAGGCCGCCGCGGAGATCGACGAGGAGCTGGTCGCTCCGGAGCTTCTCTCGGCCGCCCAGGAGAGCTGGGACAAGGCCTGCGAGCTGGCCGAGCAGTTCGGCGTGCGCAACAGCCAGGCGTCCGTGCTGGCCCCCACCGGCACCATCGGCCTGATGATGGACTGCGACACCACCGGCATCGAGCCCGACCTCGGTCTGGTCAAGACCAAGAAGCTGGTCGGCGGCGGCAACATGTCGATCGTCAACCAGACGGTGCCGCGTGCCCTCGACCAGCTGGGCTACGACGCCACGCAGGTCGAGGAGATCATCGCCTACATCGACGAGCACAAGTCGATCGTCGGTGCGCCGCACCTCTCACCCGAGCACCTGCCGGTGTTCGCCTGCTCGATGGGCGACAACACCATCCACTACCTCGGGCACGTGAAGATGATGGCGGCGGTCCAGCCGTTCATCTCGGGTGCCATCTCCAAGACGGTGAACCTGCCCGAGGAAGCCACGGTCGACGAGGTGCAGCAGCTGCACATCGACGCCTGGCGGCTCGGCGTGAAGGCCATCGCCATCTACCGCGACAACTGCAAGGTCGGCCAGCCGCTGTCGACCACCAAGAAGGAAGGCGCCAAGGGCGAGCCGCCCACGCTGTTCTCGGCGGTGACGCCGGCCGAGGTGGCCACCAAGGTGGTCGAGAAGGTCATCAAGGTGCCCGTGCGGGAGAAGCTGCCGCGCAACCGGGTGTCGCGCACCTTCGAGTTCCGGGTGGCCGACTGCAAGGGCTTCGTGACGGTCGGGGAGTACACCGACGGTCGCCCCGGCGAGGTGTTCCTCAAGGTGTCGAAGCAGGGCTCCACGCTGGCGGGTCTGATGGACGCCTTCTCGGTGTCGGTCAGCTACGGCCTGCAGTACGGCGTGCCGCTGCGGCACTTCGTCGAGGCCTTCACCAACACCCGCTTCGAACCGGCCGGCATGACCGACGATCCCGAGCTGCGGATCGCCACGTCGATCCTCGACTACATCTTCCGCCGGATGGCGGTCGGGTACCTCAGCTACGAGGAGCGGGCCGAGCTCGGCATCCTCACCACGGGGGAGCGCATCCAGCCGACGCTGCCGGGCGTGGAGGAGACGGTCGTCGAGACCCGCCAGGGCCACGACGTGCCGGCCGACCCGCCGTCGTTCGACTCGTCGTCGCCGCTGCTCACCAGCGACGATGCCCCGAAGGAGCCGTCGCTGCTGGAGCGGGCCGGTGTCACCGACGCCGAGTCCGGCCGGCCCGGCGACAGCCCGGCCGTGCGCCAGCCGGGTGTGGTCAGCTCCGATGCGCCCTACTGCATGCAGTGCGGCGTCCAGATGCAGCGAGCCGGCTCCTGCCACGCCTGCCCGTCCTGCGGCAGCACCAGCGGCTGCAGCTGACGACGAACGGAACTACGTGGGAGGGAGACGTCGGTATCCGTGCCGGCGTCTCCCGGATCCGGCGAGTGTCAGCGCGGGTCGTGGTGGCCCAGGACCAGGTCGTGGACGATCCAGACCGCCGTGTTGGCTCCCGCGGCGGCGACCCGGACGACCATGGCCATCGGACTGGTCAGGTCGCCCGCAGCCCACAGGCCGTCCAGGTTCGTCTGGCCGGACTCGTCGACCACGACGTGGCCCGAGTCGTCGAGCTCGACGCCGAGCTTCTCGACCAGGCCCGTGCGCTGCCGGTGCGGGGCGGCGAGGAGCATGCCCCGGGCGGGGACGACGGTCCCGTCGGCCAGCTCGGCGCCCTCGAGCTGCCGGTCGTGTCCCCGGAGGGCGACGACCTCGCCGTCGACCACGGGGATCCCCGCGTCGCGCAGGACGTCACGATCGGCATCGGCCACCGTCCCGGGAGGTGCCACGACGGTGACATCGTCGGTCCAGTTGCGCAGCAGTGGGGCCACCCGGGTCACATGCGGCCCGCTGTCGGCGAGCACGAGCAGCGGCTCGTCACGGTGCTCCCAGCCGTGGCAGAACGGGCAGTGGAACACGGAGGCGCCCCACAGGTGGTCGATCCCGGCGATGTCCGGCGTGTCGTAGCGCATGCCCATCGCCAGGACCACGTGCCGTGCCGCCAGCGTCGAGCCGTCGCCGAGGCCGGCGGTCCAGCCGTGGTCGTCACGCTCGAGCGACTCGACGGCGCCCTCGACCCAGCTCACCGTCGGGTAGCGGGCGAGCTCGTCGCGGGTGGCCTCGTAGAACTCCAGCGGGTTGCGCTGATCGTGGCCGAGGTACCCGCCGATGCCGGTCGACACGCGGTTGCTCGGCTGCCCCTCGTCCACGACCGCCACCGAGCGCCGGGCCCGCCCGAGCACCAGGGCGGCGGAGCGCCCCGCAGCCCCGCCACCGATCACCACCACGTCCAGTCGTCCAGCGTCCATGGGGCCGACCGTAGGGAAGCCGGTCGGCATTAGCATCACGTCATGCTGGATCAGCAAGAGGTCGCGTCGCTCGTGCGCTCCCGTCTGCGCGACCGGCGGGTCGAGCTGGGCCTGAGCATCGACGACCTGGCGGAGCGCTCGCTGGTCAACGCTTCGACGATCAGCCGCATCGAGACCGGGCGGCGACTGCCGGGCCTCAACCACCTGGTGCCGCTGGCCAACACGCTGGGCCTGAGCCTCGACGAGCTCGTGGCACCGCCGGATCCGTCCGACGTCGTCATCCGGCCCGAGCCCGAGCACGCCGACGGCCTCACCTACTGGCAGCTGACCCGCCACGAGCAGCCGGGCCTGCCCCACGTCTTCAAGCTGGCCCTGCCCGCCCGCCGCGCCCGGATGCCTGAGGAGCTCCCGACGCACCCCGGTCGCGAGTGGCTCTACGTCCTGTCGGGGACGCTGCGCCTGGTGCTCGGCGACCGGGAGCTGCTGGTACCCGCCGGCTCCACGGCGAGCTTCGACACCAGCGTGCCCCACTGGCTGGGCGCCCACGACGGTCCGGCCGAGCTGCTCTGCATCTTCGACCACCAGGCCGAGCGCACCCACCTGCCGTCCAACTGACGACGGTCAGGCCGTCAGGCCGTCGGCCCGTCGACCACTGGGCTCGTCGAGGAGGGTGGCGAGCGTCTCACGGGCCTTCCGGGCCATCGAAGCGTCGAAGGCGGTGAGCAGCACCTGACCGGCCTGCCGGCGGAGCTGGGCCAACGTGTCGGCCAGCTGTTCGGTGGCGTCCCCGTCGTCCGGGGCCAGGTGGCGGGTGAACAGGGCCACGAACCGCTCGGCGATCTCGTCGGTCTGGGCGACGAGCCGCTCCCACTCGTCGAGCAGCACGTCGGCGGGGATGCCGAGCTGCAGCAGCGCCACGCCGGTGTCGAGGAAGCGGCGGTCGGGCACCCGGACGCGGCCGTCGTCGGTGGTCTCGACCAGGCCGAGCGCCACGGCCCGGTCGACCAGATCGGGCGTCAGGGTGTCGGGCGGGAAGCGGCCGGTGAAGTCGGCGGGGTCGAGCACCACGTCGTCGCGGCCGTGGAGGAGGGCGTCGAGCTGCTCCTCCACACCGACCAGCTCTGCGAGGTCGCGCCCCTGCTCCCACGAGTCGAGCAGCCGGGCGATGCCGGCCAGCGAGAACCCCTGCTCCTGCAGCCGGGCGACGAGCCCCAGCCGGGTGAGGTGCTGCTGGTCGTACCACCCTGTGCGGCCGACCAGGCGCGGTCCCGGCAGCAGTCCCTTGGCCTGGTAGAGGCGGACGGTGGTGCTGGCCACGCCGGCCCGGCGCGCCAGCTCGTCGAGCCGCATCTCGTCCGACATGGCGGCAGGGTAGCAAATGTCATAGTGATCTATGCGCTACCAATTGCTATCGTATGACTATGGACGGGCTGGTGGACCTGGTAGTGGTGCTGGGGATCGTCGTCGTCTTGCCGCTGGCGATCGGCGGGAGCTGGTGGGCCTGGGCCACAGCCGGGGCCACGGCTGCCATCGCTTTGCGGCTCGATCGGGGGACCGGTGCCGCCGCCCTCGTCATCCCCTGGGTCGTCGTGGCGGCGAGCCGGGTGGTGCACGCGGTGCGGCGGGCCGGTCCCCTGATGTTCTGGACCCGGGGCGACGTCGTGCAGGCCCTGGCCGCCGTCTATGCCTGCGTCGCGGCGGGGGCTCTCGTGCAGTCGCGGCTCGGCGTGCGGCTCCTCGGCGTCCGGGAGCCGATCGTCGAGCTGACCGCCGTCCACTACATCTACGCCGGCTGCGGCGCCCTCGTGCTGGCCGCCGCGACCACCAGGACGGCCGCTGTCGTCTGCACCGCCGTGGCGCCGCCGGTCGTGGCGGCGGGATTCGTGACCGACGCCGCCGTGCCGCAGGTGGGCGGGGCGGTGCTCATGACCGTCGGGGTGTGGATGACGGCGGGGTTGGAACTGCGGGAGGCGGCGACGGCGGGGCACGGTGTAGGGCCGAGGGTGCTGCTCGGGGTGTCGGGGCTGGCGGTGTGGGTGCCGATGGTGCTCGCCGTGGCGTGGGCGGCGGGCCAGCATTGGGACGTGCCTGCGCTGTCGATCGACGACATGGTCCCCCTCCACGGCGTGCCCAACGCCCTCGCCTTCACCCTGGCCGGCCTCGCCGCCCGCCGGTGGCTCCAGCGATGAGGCTCGCCGGAGTGACCCTCGGGCAGGTGACGCCCGACGACGTCGAGCGGGCGCTCGCCGCCGCCCGGGAGGCCGAGGTGACCTACGACCATGTCGGGTCGACCCTCGCACCCGCCGGCCGGGCCGGCCGCCGGCCCTACGTGCGGCAGCGGGTGCTGGGCCTCGGGCCCGACGACTTCGCCGCTGCAACCGAGCGCCTGCGCGCCTGGGCGCCGCAGCGGGGGATCGGATCGACCGTCCACCCGGCCGACGCCCCCATCGAGACGGGCGGGACGATCGTCGTGGAGCTGCGGCGCGGCCCCGTGGCGGTCGTCGTGCCCAACCGGATCGTCGCCGTGGTCGACGAGCCGCGGCGGTTCGGATTCGCCTACGGCACGCTGCCGGGCCACGCCGAGCGGGGCGAGGAGAGCTTCATCGTCGAGCTGACCGACGAGGACGTCGTGACCGGCACCGTCAGCGTCGACGGGTCGCCCGCCACCCTCCCGGCCCGCCTGGCGACACCCGCCGTGCGGCTGATCCAACGCTGGGCGGTCGACCGCTACCTCGACGCGCTCGTCGTGGCCTGACGCGCGGATAGTGGACAACCGACTCCGTTGCGCGCGTCACGTGGCATACTGGAGGGCGGTGAGCGACGCCGAGCAGGTGAGTTCGGACAGGACCCGCAGGTCGCACCTTTTGTCCGACCCGTACCGGTGGTCTCAGCATGCTTTTCACGATTTCCACGACGCACCGCCCAGCGACAGACCTGGCCCGGATGCTCGGGCAGGATCCTGACGCGATCCGAATAGAGACGCTCCCGACCGGCAGCGCCATGGTGTGCGTCTCGCAAGCCGACGAGCAGCGTTGCACCGTGGCGGTGATGCTGCAACACCCCGGGCAACCGGCCCGACCGAGCCTCCTGGCCGACGCCCTGGCCAGCTTGTTCGAGCTGCCGACCTCCGACCCGGCGCTGCCCATGGCGCTCGAGGTGGAGACGCCGGTGCTGTCGTGCCCCGGTGGCCCCGAGCGGCTCTGGGGCCTCTTCGGTCCGCTCGGCTACCACCTCACCACCACGGCCGTCGACGGTGGCGCTCCCGACGAGCTGGCCGTGAAGCTGACCGCCGAGGTGCCCCTCGCCGACCTGCTGTCGCACCTCTGCTCCCAGCTGCGGGCCCTCGACGGCGAGGTGAAGACCCGCCGCCGTCGGACGCGGTCCGCGGCGTCCGCCCACCAGTAGTGGTATTTCGTCTGCGTCGGTAGGAGTCGCGACACTAGGGGCAGCACCGGGGTTCGGGAGGAGAGTGCGTGCCGCTGCTCGAGGTGAACGACGACCACATCCATGTGATCGACCGCGGGGCGGGCGACGTGCTGCTGTTCCTCCACGCGTTCCCGTTCCAGTCCGCCATGTGGGATTACCAGCTCGAGGCGTTCGAGGGCACGCACCGTTGCCTCGCCGTCGACCTGCCCGGCTTCGGCGGATCCCCGCCCCCGCCGAGCGAGCCGCCGGCGTCGATGCAGCGCTGGGCCAACCTCGTCGCCGGCGTACTCGACCAGCTCGGCGTCGACACGGCCACGGTCGTCGGCTGCTCCATGGGCGGCTACCTGGCCATGGCGATGCTGCGCCACCACCCCGACCGGGTCGCCCAACTGGTGCTGTCCGACACCCGGGCGCTGTCCGACGACGGTCCCGGCGCGGCCCGTCGCACCGACACCCAGCAGCAGATCCGCTCCGGGTCGGAGCTGACGTCGCTGGCCAAGAGCCTGGTGGAGAGCCAGCTGTCGTCCGGCTCGATGGCCCGCAGCGACCTGGTGAGCTACGTCCACGCCCTGGCCGACGGTGCGACCGCCGAGGGGTGGATCGCCGCGCTGGAGGCCATGAAGACCCGGCCCGACTCGATGCTCCTGCTGCGTCAGGCCGACCTGCGGGGGCTCGTGATCGTCGGCGAGCTCGACCGGATCACGCCGATCGCCGACGCCCGCAGCCTGCGGTTGCTGCTCAAGGGCGAGCTCGTGGTGATCCCCAACGTGGGGCACCTGCCCAACATCGAGGACCCGATCGCCTTCAACGAGGCGCTGGCGACCTTCCTCGGCGTCGACCTGGCCGAGCCGGAGCCGGCGCCCGAAGCCGAAACCGAGGCCGAACCCGAAGCCGAAGCCGAAGCGACCGCCGACGTCGACGCCGGCGACGTCACGGGTTCTGGTACAGCCGCAGAGGACTGACCAGCACCGCCGTCCGCCGCTCGGCGGCGGCGAGGCGGTCGAACTCGTCCCAGTCCTGGTGCTCCACGCCGGCGGCCCGGCTGATCGTCCGCAGCAGCAGCTGTTGTCCCTCCACGTCGAGGCCCTTGAGCGGATCGTCGGGGCCGCACAGCTCGGCCGTCCCCTCGACCGTCACCCACGCCCAGCCGGCCCGCCACTGCACGGCCGTCTCGGGGCGGGCCCGCAGATGCACGATCTTCTGGGTCCCGCCCCGGGCGACGAACGCCGCCACCTCCGTGCCCGCCACCGGGTGCGTGACGACGCCGGCGTTCACCACGATCAGCTGGATCGACCCGTCGGCCCGCGTGGTCGACACGGTGGCCAGGCCGTTGTCGATCAGGACCAGCCGCCGGGCATCGTCCATCGACGTCACCGCGAGAGCGTAGCGACCGTCCTGCTATTGACCGGCGAGGCGGGCGACGATCGGCGCCGCCGCCGTCATCGCGTCGACGCCCTGCACCACCAGGTAGGACGCATCCCAGCGCTCGCGCCCGGCCTCCAGGTGCTCGCAGATCTGGTCGACCGAGCCCACCCAGGCGTGCGGGTAGCCGCCCACGTCGTCGGGTGACAGGCCGAACAGCGGCGCCATCGCCTCGAGGGTGCCCTGGCGGTCGTCGGTGACCACGCAGGCGAAGATGAGGAAGTTGATCTCGATGTCGTCGTAGCGGTCGCCCGCGGCCTCGCGCACCCAGGTGAGCTTCTTGTCGGTGCGGTCGGCGACGCCGTCGAGCGCGGCCTCGGCGTCGGTGCGGCCGCTGCGGATGGCGGGGTTGACGCTGATGATGTCGGCCTCGCGGGCGGCCAGCCGGAGCATCCGGGGCTGGGCCCCGCCGATCAGGAACGGCGGGTGGGGCTGCTGCACCGGCTTGGGTCGACCGTCGAGCCCGGAGATCGTGTAGTGGGTGCCCTCGAAGTCGAACGACCCCTCCGCGAAGAGGCCCTTGATGATGGCGATGCCCTCCTCCAGGCGGTCGACGCGCACCGACGGCTCGTCCATGGGGATGCCGGACTGCTCGTAGTCGCTGGCCATCCAACCGGCACCGATGCCAACCTCGAGGCGACCGTCGCTCAGCAGGTCGATGGTGGCGAGCTCCTTGGCGGTCACCACCGGGTGCTTGTAGTCGTTGTCGAGGACCAGCGGCGCCACCTTCAGCGTGTGGGTCGCGGCCGCCGCGGCGGCCAACGCCGGCACGGGCGCGACGACGTCGTCGAAGTGGTCGGGCACGAACAGCGTCGAGTAGCCGAGGTCCTCGGCGCGGCGGGCCAGGTCCGCCCATTCGGCGCCGCTGCGGGCGTTCGCGAGCTGGATGCCGAAGCGGAAGGGTCGAGGGTGTCCCATGAGGGGCACACTAGGTCTGACATCGCCAGACGTCCCAGGACCGATATCGTCCTGGGACCCTCATGAACGCCCCCGACAGACCTCTCCTCCTCAAACTCGCCGCCGCCATCGTCGCCTGCGGTGCGCTGCTGTGCGCCACCGTCGTCGCCGTGGCCAAGCCGCTCAGCTGGTTGGGCCACGTGGGCGACGGCGATGTCGTCGAGCTGACCCTCGGCAACCTGGAGCAGCGCTCCTACGTCTACGCCGCCAACGGGGCGACGCTGTCGATCCTGCGCGACGAGTTCAACCGGCAGCCGATCGAGCTGGCCGACATCCCGCCCAAGGTGATCGACGCCATCCTGGCGGTGGAGGACGTCGGCTTCTGGACCCACGACGGCGTCAACGCCCGGGGCCTGCTGCGGGCGCTCGGCGCCAACCTCGGGGCCGGCGGCGTGGCCCAGGGCGGCTCGACCATCACCCAGCAGCTGGTCAAGCTCGAGATCGTCGGCCCCGAGCGAACGATCGAGCGGAAGGCGCAGGAGCTGGTGCTCGCCCGACGCCTCGAAGAGGACATGACCAAGGAGGAGATCCTCACCCGCTACCTGAACAAGGTGTGGTTCGGGAACCACGCCTACGGGATCCAGGCGGCGTCGGAGACCTACTTCGGGGTGTCGCCCAAGGACCTCAACATGGCCCAGGCCGCGATGCTGGCCGGGCTCATCCGCAACCCGAACACCAACAACCCGTTCCGGTTCCCCGACGACGCCAAGAACCGCCGGCTCGACGCCCTGCGCCGCATGGAGGACGCCGGCGTCATCACGCCGGAAGAGCTGACCGTCTTCGACGCATCGCCGTTGCCCACCGATCCCCAGCGGGTGGCGCCGCTCACCGAGGACTACTTCACGGCGGCCGTGCGCGAGGAGCTCATGAACGCCCCGTGGCTGGGCGAGACCCGCGAGCAGCGCGAGGCCGCCATCAACCGCGGCGGCATGAAGATCCACACCACGTTCGACCCGCGGGCCCAGCAGCTGGCGCTCGACGCCCGCAACAACAACATGCCGGGCGTCAACGGCGTGTTCGACGTGACCGCGCCAGGGTCCGGCCAGGTCTTCCAGGCCACCGCCGACGTCGTCACCATCGAGCAGGCCACCGGCGCCGTGCGGGCCATGGTGGGCGGCCCCGGCTTCGACCACTACGAGTACAACCTGGTCACGCAGAGCTCGCGCAACACCGGATCGGCTGCGAAGACGTTCGTCCTGGCGTCGTTGATGGAGCAGGGCTACTCACCCAACGACATCGTCGACGGGTCGAGCCCCTGCGTGTTCGACGTACCGGAGCAGTCCGATCCCTACGAGGTCGACAGCCGCGCCACTCCCCGCCAGGCCATCGGCACCATCAGCGAGATGACCACCCGGTCGATCAACTGCGCCTACGTGCGGCTGGGCCTGATCGCGCGGCCGGCGTGGGGCGACCTGGCGAACCGCCTCGGCCTCGAGTACCGGAACGGCGCCGAGACCAGGCCGTTCCAGAGCCTCGCCTCGGCGCCCCTGGGCGCCAACAGCGTCACGCCGCTGCAGATGGCCGGGGCCTACGGCGCCATCGCCAACGACGGCGTCTACAACAAGCCGTACATGATCGAGCGGGTCGAGGCCGTCAACGGCCAGGTGCTCTACCAGCACACGCCGACGCCCACGCCGGCGCTGTCGCCGCAGGCCGCCCGGCTGACCACCCGCGTCCTGCAGCAGAACGTGCAGTCCGGCACCGGCAACAACGCCCAGCTCCCCGGGGGTCGACCCGCAGCGGGCAAGACCGGCACCGCCACCAACAACGCCGACGTCTGGTTCGTCGGCTACACGGGTCAGTACACGACGTCGGTGCACATCGGCGCCCTCGGCGAGAACGTGCCGCTGCGGGTGCCCGGCGAGGGCCAGTTCTTCGGCGGCAACTACCCGGCGAAGATCTGGGCCGCCCTCATGGGGCCGCTGCACGACGGCCTGCCGGAGGTGGGGTTCCCCGCACCGGGCCCGACCCGGGCGCCGACCTTCCTGCACCTGCCGCCGGGCACCGACCTGACGGGCGCCCAGGCGCCGCCGCGGGAGGAGCCGCCGGGTGAGCCTCCGGCACCGGGCCAGCAGCCGCCGCCCCCGCCGGGTGACGGGAACGGCGACGGGAACGGGAACGGCGGAGGGGGAGGAGGTGGCGGCGGCGGCGACCAGCCCCCGCCGACACGGCCAACGCCGTCGATCCCCGACCCCGAGCCCGAGCCGACCGTTCCCACGTTCCCTCCGCCCACCGATCCCGTGGAGGAACCGCAGCTCAACGCGGCCACGGTGAGCCCCGAGGCCACCTCCCCGCGGCCCACGGCGGCACCGGCGGCGACCGTCCCGGCGAGCACGTGGCCGACGTACCCGCCGTACACCTACTACCCCCAGTACCCGGACGGGTAGGGTCGGGGGCTCATGACTCGCTGGGACACGCTCCTCGTCGTCCAGGACCACGACACGCACGTCGACCAGCTCGTACACCGGTCGGAGACGCTCCCGGTGCGCGCCACGCTGGCGAACATCCAGGCGCAGGTGTCTGCCATCGACAGCCAGATCGCCGAGGTCGACGTTCGCCTGGCCGACCTGGGCCGGTCGCAGCAGCGGCTGGAGGACGAGATCTCCTCGATGCGCGAGCGGGCGGGGCAGGCCGACAAGCAGCTCTACTCGGGCACCATCAGCAACCCGCGCGAGCTGCAGGCGCTGCAGGAGGACGTCGAGTCGATCCAGCGGCGGATCGCGAAGCTCGAGGACGACGAGCTGGAGATCATGGAGGCCACCGAGCCCGTCGACGCCGAGCGCGAGCTGCTCGCCGGCAAGCGGGGCGAGCTCGACGCCCAGGCCGAGACGCTGCGCGCTGAGCTGTCCGAGGCCGAGTCCGCCATCGTGGCCGAGCTGGCCGAGGTGCGGGCGCAGCGTGACGCCGCTGCGGCCGACGTCGCCGACGACGAGCTGCTGGCCGAGTACGAGGGCATGCGCAAGCGCCTCGGCGGCGTGGCGATCGCCCGACTGGTGGGCTCCACCTGCCAGGGTTGCCACCTGGGGTTGAGCGCCGTCGAGGTCGACCGGATCCGCAAGCTGTCGCTCGACGACCGGGTGACGTGCGAGGAGTGCGGCCGCCTGCTGGTGCGGTCCTGACGGGTTTCGGCTCGACTAGGACAGGCCCCAAGGAGTCGCTGGTTCCGTGTTCCTCTGGTTCGCCGGCATGTCGTTCGTGCTGGTGTGGTTCGTCTTCCGCAGCCCGATGGTCGACTACCGGCTGGTCGTCGTCGGGGCGCTGCTGCCGCTGGTGGAGCTGCCGATCGGCGAGCCACGGCTGCTGCACAGCCTGACCGGGAGCGTGGCGCTGCTGGGGCTGGCCATGGTGGTGACGCCCCGCCAGCGGCTGGTGCAGCGGCGGTTGGTGGCGATCCCGATCGGGGTGTTCCTGCACCTGGTGCTCGACGGGGCGTGGACCGACACCACCGCCTTCTGGTGGCCGTTCACCGGGTTCTCGTGGAGTGACTCCGAGCTGCCCGAGCTGGGGCGGGGCGGGTTCAACGTGGTGTTGGAGCTGGCGGGCGCCGTCGCCCTGTGGTGGTGCTGGCGGACGTTCGGGCTCGAGGACCCGGGGCGTCGGGAGCGGTTCCTGCGCACCGGCCGGCTGGATAGGAGCGTGATCGGGTGATCTGGCTGCTGCGGCACGGCCGCACCGAGGCGAACGCCCGGGGGCTGTTGCTGGGTCGGGCCGATCCGGCGCTCGACGACGTCGGCCGCGACCAGGCGCTGCGGGCCGCCAAGGCGCTGATGGACGTGGGGGCGACCCGGGTGATCACGAGCCCGTTGCAGCGCTGCCGCGAGACGGCGGCGCTGGTGGGGGAGACCCTCGGCGTGCCGGTGGTGTTCGACGACCGCTGGGTCGAGATGGACTACGGCGAGCTCGACGGGACGCCGGTGGCGTCGGTTCCGCCGGAGACGTGGGCGGCGTGGATGGCCGACGTGGGTTGGACGCCGCCGGGTGGCGAGTCGATCGCGGCGCTGGGGGAGCGGGTGCGCGCGGCGTGCGACGAGCTGCTGTCGTCCGCGGCCGAGGACGACGGGGACGTCGTGGTGGTGAGCCACGTGTCGCCGATCAAGGCGGCGGTGGCGTGGGCGCTGGGCGTGGGTGACGAGGTGGCGTGGCGGCTGTTCCTCGCCCCGGCGTCGATCTCCACCATCTCGACCGCCCGGGGACGACCGTCCCTCCACGCCTTCAACGGCGTCTCCCACCTGACCCGGTCGTAGCCGGGGCCTGACGTCGCTCCGGTTGCTCCGGTTGCTCAGCCGGGGAGGGCGGAGAACACCTCGGCGGCGATCGGGGCGGCCTGCTGGCCACCGATGCCGCCACCCTCCACCAGGACGGCGACGGCCAGGTCGCCCCGGAAGGCGACGAACCAGGCGTGGGTCGGCGGCGGGTCGCCCTCGCCGAACTCGGCCGTGCCGGTCTTGCCGGCCACGGGCTCGCCGGGCAGCTGCGCCGCGGTGCCGGTGCCCTCGGTGACCACCCGGCGCATCAGGCCGGTGAGCGCCTCGACGACGGCCGGGTCGAGCTGGGTCGACGCCGGCGGGTCCTCCAGCGGCACCTCGGGCAGCAGGGTCGGCGGCTCCCACGAGCCGTCGATGACCGCAGCGGCGACCGTCGCCATGTGCAGGGGGCTGGCCAGCACCTCGCCCTGGCCGATGGTGGCCGCCGCCTTGTCGGTGTCGTTGCCGGGTGCCGGGAAGGTGCCGCCCTCGGTGGTGAGGCCCACGGAGTACTCGGCGTTGAAGCCGAACCGCTGCGCCGCGTCGACCAGCGCGTCGCCGGGCAGACCCGCCGTGGCCAGGATGAACGCGGTGTTGCACGACTTGGCGAAGGCCAGCCCGAACGGCACCGTGCCGAGGCTGCTGTCCTCGAAGTTGCGGAACTCGCGGCCGCCGGCGTTGGCGGTCTCGGGGCAGTCGACGGGAGAGTCGGGTGTGGTCCCGGCCGACAGGAGGGCGCTCCCGGACACGATCTTGAACGTCGAACCCGGCGGGTACTGGCCTGACAGTGCCCGGTTGTACTCCTCCAGCGGGCGGGAGGCGGAGGCCCGTATGTTGCCCTTGCTGTCGACGGCGATGACCGCCGCCGGTCGGGTCTCCCCGGCGAGTGACGCCTCGACCGCGGCCTGGACGCGGGGGTCGAGCGTGGTCGCCACCGGCTCGGGGGCGGTGCCCTCGATGTGACCGAGATCCTCGACGACCTCACCCTCGGCGTCCTCGATCTGGATCGCGCCCGACGGCGTGCCGGCGAGCTGGGCCTCGAAGCGGGCTTCCAGCCCGGTCATGCCCACCACGTCGCCCACCTGGTAGGGCGAGCCCAGCTCCTCCAGCAGCTCGGCGGTGATCTCGCCGGTGCGGCCGAGGATGTGCTGGGCGAAGCCGGCCTGGGGCGCGGCCCGCCGGGTGGTGTCGCGGAACACGGTGCCGGGCAGCGGGTACACGATCGACTGCACGGACTCGTACTTGGCCAGGTCGACCGTGGTGATCTCCACGAAGTGGTCGGGCTCGACACCCGGGGCGTTGAGCCGCTCGTCGACGGTCGCCGGGTCGACGCCGAGGGTGCTGGCCAGGACGGTCTTCACCTGCTGGAGGTCCTGGATGCGGCGGGGTTCGAGCCCGATCACCTTGGCGTCGCGGGCCTCGACCAGCGGGTTGCCGTCCTTGTCGGTGATCGGCGCCCGCTGCGTCCACTCCCGGGTGCGGGTGATGGTCTGGTCGGCCTTCAACTTCGGGTGGATGGAGCTGGGGGCCCAGTCGACCGCCCAGGCGTCGTCGCGCTTCGTCAGGTGCAGGGTGCCCTCGTAGGACCACTCGCCGAGGCCGGTGAGGCGGAGGGTGGTGTCGAACGAGGCGATCGCCTCCTGGCCGTCGTTCTCCACCGACGTGCCGGTGAGCTCGTAGCGGGTGCCCTCGGCGTGGAGGTTGTCGACGATCCCCTGGTGCACCTCCACGAAGTCGTCGGGCGGGTCGGCGACGAGGCCCTGCATCTTCTCGAAGTCGCCGTCCTGCCAGGCGTCGAGGTACTCACGGGCGACGGGCGCGGCGTCCGGCTCCTCGTCCTCTCGGAGCGCGAAGAACGCCCCGGCCGCCGCGAACAGCAGGACGATGACCCCGATGACCCCGATCTGAATCCGCCGATCCACCATGGGTGGTCACACTACGCAAGCGGTGTGACAGTGAAGGCGGCGGCAGCCGCCCTTCACCGCTTGGGGCGGCGGCGGGGTGGTTGGTACGGGGTGTGACGGCCAAGGGTCCAGTGCGGGCGATGTGACGGTGGGACCGGCCCGAGGCCTCGGACCCCCGGGTGGATCGTCGTCCGACGGGGTAGCCGGAAGGTATGGAACCCACCGAGCCGCAGCGCCGGAGCCACGACGAGCTCGGCGACAACGTCACAGCCGGCACCGTCCACGCCCCTCCCGTGTCGATCGAGCGCCGTCAGGTCGGCGCGACCGGTGTGATGGTGATCTCCGGAGAGCTGGGTCTCGAGGGCGGGGATGCGGTGGAGGTCGCCGTGGCCGAGCTGGTCGCGGACGGTGTCAGCGACGTGTCGGTCGACGCCGGAAGCCTGACCTTCGTCGATTCCTCGGGTCTCGGGGGCCTGCTCGCCGCGAGAGCCCTCGTGGTCGACGCCGGTGGCACGTTCCGATTCGGCCCGGCGACCGAGAACGTCGCTCGACTCATCGACCTCGCAGGAGTCCACGACCTCCTGGGTCCCGAGGCCACCTGACCACCGGCGCCGACGCCGACGGAGAGCGCCGCCCGGCCCGGTGTGTGACGGTGAGTCGGCTTGTAAGCGGGGGACAATCGATGGCGAACATTCGTTCGTGGTCTCAGACGAGTCGGCCGCTGCGAGCAGGACCTCGACCTCGCGCCACCTCGCGCTGACTCGCTCGGTCTCGCGGGCTCGTGTGTCAGAAATGTGGCATCGGAAAGGTGACGGGTGACGCGTTGCGACGGATTATCGACGCGGGCGCGTCCGCGCCAGAAGAACAACCTGGAGACCCGTCACACCCGTCACACCTCGGCCCCTATTCCTTCGGGTTCTTGATCACTCGGCCCCGCTCATCCCGCTCACGAGGTATCGCGTCTTGAGACAGACCGACGACACCGACGAGCGCCAACGACGCAACGACCCACCACCACCAGCCTGTCCAGTCCACGGCGAGGATGCGGTAGACGATTGCGCCCGCCCCAGCGACGAAGGCGAGCCCCAGCCAGATGCCGATTGGGTCGACGCGCTTCTCGACCTGCAGTTCGGAGATAAGCAGTCCAACCTGGCGATCAATGTCACGAGCAAGCGCGTCGCGGCTTCCGAAGTCTTCGGGCAGCTGGGCGTAGAGTTCCAGGTTGCGGTGGATCCCGCGGCGTCGGCTGTCGGACGACACCCCACCGCCCAGCCAACGCCAGGCTGCCGCTGCCACCGTCACTGTGCCCGCGGCCGCTTGGCCAACTGCCGACCAGTCCATTGCTGCTCACGCTATATGACCGCCTATCTGGCCTTTGACCAGGGTGGTGTCAGGGCCAGGTGCCTTCCCAGCCAGGATCGCCGGCTCTGACAGCGGCTCTTGATCCCGTAGAGGCGGATTCCGCAAGGCGTCAGCGTCTCCGGAGGCCGCTGGAACGATCGAGCGTCTGTCCTGGTCAACGCCGCAGGGGGCAGCGCTGGTAGGGAGCGGTCCCCCACCTGTTCCCCAGCGCACCCGAGCTGGCCTCCACCCGCCGGCTCAGCAGGTCCCTGAGCGGCGCATCGGCGGTCGGTCATACGGCCGGCAGCCGTGGGCGATCCACCTCCGCTCAGACGAGCTCCGGCTCCGGCCGGCGCTCTAGGAAGCGGGGTGACGGGTGACGGGTGACGGGTGTGACGGTTTATCGACGCAGGCGCGCCCGCGTAAGAAGAACAACCTGTAGACCCGTCACACCCGTCACCTCGGTGTCGGCTCGGCCACGCCACAGGTCCATGCGCCGGGCCGTCGGTAAGACTGCATCGACATGCCCACGAGCCAGCAGCACCCGTTCGTCCAGTAGATCTACTTCGACGGCTGGTACAGCATCAAGGGCGACGCCCAGGCGGTCGCCGATCTTGTCGCCGTCGACGGCGCTATTCCGCTCGGGCTCCTTGAAAGCCGGCATGGAACCTGGGGCGTGCTCTACCGCTCGCCGCACGAGCTGTTCTACAACCATGTCCTGAGCGGCGACTCCCCGCTCTGGTCATCCCGCATCGAGTAGCCCCGTTGGGGCAATGGAGCTCCTTCGCTGAGCGGCGGACCCGCGAGGTGGTGGGAGGATCGGCGCCATGATCGATGACCTCGCTTGGGACAACATCTGGCCGGTCGTGACGCTGGTTGGTGGATACGCGCTGAGCCGAGTCGACGAATCCCGACGACGGTCCCATGAGCGCCTTGTCGCTGAGGACACGCGCCGGAGGGGATTCGAGCGCGACACGTACATCGAGCTGCAGGATCTGCTGCCCACGCTGCAGCGCGAGA
>DATHJB010000226.1 GCA_035316325.1 Acidimicrobiales bacterium | reverse complement strand
TGAAGCTCCGCAGCGGGTCGAGGCAGATGTCGGAGCCCGCCTCCAGCCGCACGACCTGGGTCCGGCCCGGCACCGACTCGCCGAACGCCACGTACTCGCCCCGGACGGTACGGTCGATGGTCACCACCTGGCCACCCCGGGCGACCGTGTCCCAACACAGCCGCTTGAGCAGGTACGACTTGCCGGACCCCAGCCGCCCCACAGCCGCCAGCGACGGGCTGGCGTTCACCTCGGGGCCGTAGGCGGGGTCGAACAGCACGGGGGTGGCGGTGCCGCCGTCGAGCGACAGGCCGAGCAGCACGCCCTTGGGGTCGCCGACGTCGGCGCCGCAGAACGGGCTCCCCGCCGCCAGGTCGCGGGGCAGCAGGAACTGGATGTAGTCACGGCACACCTGGGCGGGCGCGGTGCCCGGCAGCATCGAGCGCAGCAGGGCGAGCTGGCCGCCGGTCGGGCGCACCAGGCTGAGCTCCTGCGGCTCGAACAGCGCCGTCAGCGCCGCGGCCTCCTCCTCCAGCTGGGCCAGCGTGGGCGCCGCGATCGACAGGAGGGTCGTCACGTACAGCTCCGACTCGGCCGGGTTGGCGGCGAGGGCGGCCCGTTCGTCGTCGATGGCGGCGATCGCCTCCACGAGCCCTGGTGGGGCGCCCGACACCTCGCCGTCGTACTCGCCGACCTGGCCGATGAGGTCGCGCTGCTTGCGGCGCACCTTCGACTGGGCGTCCAGGTTGGGGACGGCCCGGACGCGGACGCACCAGTCGATCGGGAAGCCCACCTCGTCGGCGTGGTAGAGCCACTCGCCGTTCCCCCCGGGGAAGGTGAAGCGGTGGGGCATGTCGGCCAGCGCCAGCACCGTCTGGAACGCGGTGCCACCGGCGTTGTCGACCCGCACGTAGCGGCGGTGGCGGGGCCGGTCGTCGTCGTCCGGGTAGCCGCCCTCCTTCACGATCGCGTCGGTGAGGTGCGCCAACGCCCCCGGGTGGCGCCGACCCCGGCGGCCCTCCGGTCGGTCGGGGTCCCGGAGCGGTTCCCAGCTGGCGTCGAGCGGGCTCTCGTCGATCTCCCGCTGCAGCGCCCGGGCGTAGAGCCAGCACACCTCGCCGGTGGTCACCGGTCGCAGCGGCAGGTGGGCCGACAGGCGGGCCCGCAGCTCGTCGGCCTGCCGCCGCCGCACGTCCACCTCGCGGGCCGGCACCGGGCGGGGCGGCAGGCCCCAGCTGCCGGTGAGCCCGGCGAGGGCATCGCGCACGTCCTGCTGCCAGGGCCGCTTGGGCGACGGCAGCAGGGCGGCGACGTAGTAGCGGCGGCGGTGGAGCGGGGCGTCGTGGAGCCACAGCGCGGTCGTCTCGCACACCTCCCGCCAGGCCGGGCGGGCGCGCAGGTCGACGCCCTCGGACATGCCCTGGGCGATGTCCCACGGGTCGACCCGCTCGCAGACCGACAGCAGCATCGACTCGGCCGGCAGGCTCATCAGCAGGCCCCGGATGCGGGCGTGGACGGCGAGCTTGTCGGCGGCGGCGGTGTGCGGGTAGGCGATCGGGTCGAGGCGCCAGATCGCCCAGACCCCCTGGTCGGCCGACCACACCAGGTCGCCGACGACGGCTCGTGCGGGGGGCTTCACGGCGCCGACGACAGGGGGTCGGGGGCGGGACCGGGACCGGGGGCGACGTAGGTGCGGGCGGAGCGGAGGTCGACCGCCGGCTCGGGCCGGTGCCGGCGACCGACCACGTAGCCCTGCGGCGGCATGGCCGCCAGCGTGAGCCAGGCCAGCAGGGCCCGGGGGACGCTGCGGCCCTCGATGCGGACCCGGCGCAATGCCCAGGCGAGCACCACCGGGAGCGCCACGGCGAGCAGCACGTCGAGCCCCCGGGGCGTGAACCGCGACCACAGGCCCCAGGTCCAGACCTCCACCAGGTACACGACGGCCACCACGGCGATCTGGGTGAGCGTGAGCTGCACCGGCAGTGCCCAGCCGCCGATCTGGCCGACGACGATGGGGTGACGGCGGGCGTGCGTGTAGGTGGCGCACTCGATCACGTCGTCGTCGGCGGTCATCTCAGCCGCCCAGCTCCTCGTTCTGGGGGAGGCCGGGCGCGGGGCCCTCGGTCTCGGCGGTGTCGACCTGCTTGTCGATCAGCCCGGCCATGCGGCCGATCTGCGTGGCGCCGAACCACACGAAGGCGCCGAAGAAGACGGCGGCGATCGTCGGTCCGAACGAGCGGGTCTTCACCCACACGGCGACCGCCATCACGATCGCGACGAGGAGGACGGCCAGCCGGGCCGTGTGGATGGTGTCCACGAGAAGTCTGTCGACGACGTCCAGCACGTGACGCTCCTTGGTGTGCGGGTTTTGTCTGGTTGATGTGCTGGTGGCAGAGGTGATCGGCAACTCAGCCGGCGAGGTCGGCGTCGAGGTCCTCGGCGGTGACGCCGTCGCCGCAGCCCCGGGCGGCGGGACTGGCCTCGCAGGTCTCCCGCGCCTCGTCGCCGGTGTCGCGGGCGAGGCGCCGGATGACGCCGGGGTGGCCGACCGCCCACACGGCGACCGCGGCGACCACGATCACGGCGGCGGTCGGGGCGATCGACCGGGTCCGCCACCAGGTCCCGCCGATGGTCACGAGGGCGATCAGGGTCATGGCGATCACGGCGGTCTGCCGCAGTTCGCCCACGAAGGCGGTCCAGTCGCGCACGAGCTCCACGTCCGGTCGATGCGGCGTCGCCCGACCGATTCGGCCACGTCCGCCGACATCGACCGGGCATGGCACGCACACGTGGGACGACGACGGCCGTGGTGGCGCTGGCGGTGCTGGCCGCCTGTGGTGGTGGCGGGGACGACGGGGGTGGCGCGGCGCCGGCCGTCGACCAGCCGCTGGTGGGCGAGCCGGCGGCCCCGGCGGGCCCGGTGTCGGAGCGCCCGCCGCCGCCGACCGAGCCGCCGGTGGTCGACATCGAGGACGCCACCGCCGTCGTGGTCGACAAGGTGGAGGAGTCGGCCCGGCTGGTGGACGAGCTGCTGCAGGACCCCGCCGCGGTGGACGACCCGGCCGACGACCGCCTCGCCCGGCTGCGCGAGCTCTACAGCGCCGAGAGCCCCGTGCCCGACGAGCTGGAGGCCCAGCTGCGGGCGCTGGCCGACCAGGGAGGGCGGATGCAGCCGGCGCCGAGCGGGTTCTTCCGCCGGCTGGGCGTCTACGACACCACCACCATCGACGAGTCGTCGCTCGGGTTCTACGTGTGCTCGGTCGAGGACGTCGAGATCGTCGACGCCGCCGGGGCGGTGGTCGACCAGCGGGCCCGGGTGTTCCAGGGCAACGGGGCGGCGGTGCGGGTCGACGGCGAGTGGCGCCTGGTCGCCATGGTCCCCATCGACGGCTTCTCCCGCGCCCTCGCCCCCGGCAACGTCAACCCCGACCTCTGCGACGACGCCGCCACCGCCGCCGAGGACCTCCCCGATTGACCCTCACAAGCCGGGTTCGTCAGCGGTCGCGGGGGTCGTGGTGGGTGTCGACGGGGTGGTCGGGGTTGACGGTGGAGACGTGTCGCCGGTGCCGTCGCCTCCCGGCGCCGACGACACGGTCGTGTCGGGCTCCCCGGCGTCGGGGTCCCGGACGAGGGTGGGGGCGCCGGCGGCGTGGCTGATCTCCCAGCGCCCGCTGCTCGACAGCCGGGCCTCGAGCTCGTAGCCGAGGAGCTGCTCGGCGCCACCCGGCGTCGTCGCCCTGACCTCGGCCCGCACCAGCAGCCGGTCCTCGTCGTCGAGGCTCTCGACCGCCATCCGCTCGACGGTGGCGGCCGCGAACGGAGCCGGCGACACCGGCGCTCCCCGCACGCCGTCGGCCAGGTAGCGGGAGAGGTCGCCGTTGCCGGTGAGGAACGCGGCGAAGAAGCCCTGCAGCGTCGCCGCCACCGGGTCGTCCTCCACCACTGCCTCCAGCTCGGGGCCGACCAGGCGCAGGTCGCTCGTGTCGACCGACCGGGCCGGCATCAGCGCCGGCGCGTCCACGGCCAGCAGCCCGCCCCCGGCGTCGCCGACGATCCCGATCTCGACGTACCACCGTGCCCGCTCCGGCTCCGGGGCCTCGCCGTCGTCGGCCGCGTCGGCCGCGTCGGCCGCGTCGGCCTCGTCGCCCTCGGTGCTCTCCGGCAGCGGGTCGGTGACGTCGGCCGCCACGGTCACCTTCCAGTAGCCCTCCTGCAGGAGGCTCCCGCCCACCGCGGTGACCCGGTCGACCACCCGGCCCTCGACCCCGAGGCCGGCGAGGTCGAGCGGCTCCACGAACAGCTCGTCGAGCCGGTCCGAGTCCGCCTCGGTGGCGGTCAGCCAGGTCTCGACCGCCAGCTCGGCGTAGTTGGTGACGGTGGCCGGCACCACCTCGTCGCCCCCGTCGCCCGTCGCGACCTCACGGTCGGGAGTCGGCGCGGGCCGGACCAGCCCCACCACGGCGCCGACGCACCCCACCCCGATCGCTCCCCACACGGCCGCCCGGGTCGCCCACAGCGCCCAGGGCCGCACCGGCCGCAACACGTACGGCGTCGGCTCGACCTCGTCGACCTCGTCGATCCCGTCGTCCACCGCCGCCACCGGCCCACGCTGCACGATGTCCATACCGACCCGATGCGGGCCCACCCCCGCCGTTCGGCAACCCCGGCGACTCACGACGGCGGGCGGGTGGCCTCCAGGCGGGCGGTGAGGAAGTCCTGCTCGGTGGTGTTGTCGGTGAGGGCGAGGGCGGCCCGGTAGGCGGCGGCGGCCTCGGCGGGGCGGCCGAGGCGGTGGAGGAGGTCGGCCTTCGTGGCCGGGAGGTAGCGGTAGGCGGCGAGGCGGCCGTCGCGCTCCAGGGCCTCGACCTCGGCCAACGCCGCCTCCGGGCCGTCGACCAGCGCCACCACGACCGCCCGGTTGAGGGCCACCACCGGCGAGGGCCACACCCGCAGCAGCTCGTCGTAGAGGGTGAGGATCTGGGGCCAGTCCGTCGCCTCGTAGCTCGGGGCCTGGGCGTGCAGCGACGCGATGGCGGCCTGCAGCGTGAACCGCCCGGGCGGCCCGGCCCGGAGCGCCGCCACCACCAGCCGGTCGGCCTCGGCGATCAGCGACCGGTCCCAGGCCGAGCGGTCCTGCTCCTCCAGTCGCAGCAGGCGCCCATGGGCGTCGGTGCGGGTCGCCCGGCGGGCCTGGTGGACCAGCAGCAGGGCGTGCAACCCGGCCGCCTCCCGGTCCAGCGGGAGCAGCTGCCGCAGCAGCGACGCCAGCCCCAGCGCCCGCTCGCAGAGGTCGTCGCGCACCAGGTCGTCGCCCGACGGCGCCGTGTGCCCGGTGGCGTACAGCAGGTGGACGACGGTCAGCACGGCGTCGACCCGGGCCGGCAGCTCGGCGGTCGACGGCACGGCGTAGGGGATGCGGGCCGTGGCGATCTTCTTCTTGGCCCGGGTCAGGCGGGCCGCCATGGTGGCGTCGGCGACCAGGAACGCCCGGGCGATGTCCGGCGTCGCCACACCGCACACCAGCCGCAGCGTCAGGGCGACCTGCGCCTCCGGGGCCAGTGCCGGGTGGCAGCAGGTGAAGATCAGCCGCAGCCGGTCGTCGGGGATGGTCTCGGCACCCTCGCCGGCCCCCGTCCCGACGCCGCCCTCGTCCTCCGGCTCCACCAGCAGCGGCAGCTTCGCCTCCAGCGTCTGCCGGCGGCGCAGCCGGTTGAGGGCGGTGCGCCGGGCCACCGTCGTCAGCCAGGCGCCGGGTCGGGTGGGCACGCCGTCACGACCCCAGGTCCGCAGCGCCTGCACGTAGGCCTCCTGCACCGCTTCCTCGGCGGTGTCGAGGTCGCGGGTGACGCGCACCGTGGCGGCGAGCACGTAGGCCCACTCGCCCCGGTGCGCCTCGGCGACCGCCGCCTCGACGGCGACCGGGCTCAGCCCGCCTCCAGCACCACGAAGTCGAGCAGCGGCCGCACCTCGACGCAGCCCTCCACGGTCGGGGTCATCCGGGCCAGGGAGATCGCGTGGTCGAGGTCGCGGGCCGCGAGCACGTAGAGGCCGGCGAGCGCCTCCTTGGTCTCGATGAACGGCCCGTCGGTGATCACGTCGCCCCGGATGACGGTGGCCGTGGTCGACGGCTCGAGCGCCAGCCCGGCGACCACCCGGCCGCCCTGCTCGGCGATCTTGCCGTCGAGCTCCTCGTTGGCCTGCATGATCTCCGGCGGGATGTCGGCGACCCCGCCCGGCAGCTCCCGCTGGAAGATCAGCACCACGTACTGGGTCATGGCGTCGCTGGGCGTGCTCATCGGTCGGCTCCGTTCGTGCGCTGGTAGGTGGTGAGCAGGACGCCGTTGTCGTACCGGGTGAGCCCGGTCAGCGTCAGGTCCTGGCGGTCGTGCCCGGCGACCCACAGCGGCTTGCCGTCGCCCAGCAGCACCGGGTGGACGTACAGGCGGTACTCGTCGACCAGGTCGGCCCGGGCCAGGGCCTGCACGATGCTGGCGCTGCCCTGGACGCTGATCGCCGTCCCCGGCTCGGCCTTGAGCCGCCGGATCTCGTCCTCGACGCCCTCGGTGACCACCCGGGTGCCGGCCCACTTCGGGTCGGTCAGCGTGGTGGAGAACACCACCCGGGGCCGGTCGTCGAGGGCCCGGATGATGCGGGGGTCCTCCCTGCCCTCGGCGGGCTTCAGCTCGTCGCCGGCCTCGTAGGGCTCCGCGAACGGCCAGTAGGCGGCGAAGATCTCGTAGGTCACGCGCCCGAAGGCGAACATGTCGTACGACCCGACGTCCTCGGCGATGTCCTCCTGCATCTGGGGGTCGAAGCCTACGGCGACCCAGTTCATGTCCTCGTCCGGCCCGACCATGTAGCCGTCGAGCGTGACGAACTCGGTGACGATCACGCGCCTGGTTCCGGTCATGTCGTTCCTCCTCCTCGGGGGTGCTTCCGTGAGGACGACAAACGACTTCGGCCGGAATCGACAGGTTGCGGCGAGCTCTCCTGCCGACTCTCCGGGTGACGATGGCATTACCAGGTAGCGATCCGGCCACATGTGGTGGAGCGGATAGTCTCCGTACGGGTCCTACGAGGAGGTGGTCGATGGGTCCAGGCCGTGTGCTGGTGCGCGTTCCGTACGTCATTCGGAGCTGAGATGCTCGCAGTGACGCTGGGGATTCTCGGGGCAGCCGTCGTGGGACCGCTCATGACGACACCGGCGGCGCGCCGCTGGAGCCGGGCCGAGTCGGCCTCGCCGCCGGGCGCGCTGGCGGTGAGCCTGGCCACCGGGGTGGTGTTCGGGCTGACCGCGTGGCGGCTCGGCTGGTCGTGGAGGCTGGGACCGGTGCTGGTCGCGGCGGCCGGGATCGTGGTCGCCGCCGCGGTCGACGCCGCCTGCCGACGGGTGCCCACCGGTTTCGTGGTGCGGGCCGGCGCTGCGGCGCTGGCGGCGGCCGTCGTCGCGTCGGCGTGGTCGGGCACGTGGGGCGCCCTGGCCGCGGCGATGGTGGGCGCGGCTGCCTACGGCGGCGGCCTCACCCTCGTGCACCTCGTGGCGCCGTCCGGGCTCGGCGGCGGCGACGTGCGGCTGGCCTGGCTGGTCGGCGCCGTCGTCGGCTGGGCCTCGGCCGCGGCTCGCACGAGCGACGTCGACGCGGGATTCGCCGCCCCTGCGCTGTCGGCCGTGTGGGCCGCACTGCTGCTGTCGGTGGGCATCGGGTTGGCCACCCACCTGGTCGTCGCCCTCCGTCGCCGCCCGACCGCGTCACCCCGGACCCTGCCCTTCGGCCCCGCCCTCGGCGTCGGCGCGCTCGTCGTGCTGCTGGCGCAACCCACCTAGATCTGGAAGGACGAGCGTGAGCATCACCGGACCGACGACCCTCGGCCTCCCGGGGCAGACCAGCGGCAACGGCGCGCCACCGACCGAGCGCGGTCGCCGCCTGGCCCGGGGGCACTGGGTGGCGCTGACCCTCGGCCTGCTCGCCTTCCTGGTGAACATCGCCGTGCTGCGCGACCGCAGCGAGGTGGTGCAGGTGCCGGTGGCCCGGGAGGCCATCGGGCCGGCCACCGAGATCACCGAGGGCATGGTCCGCTTCGTGGAGGTGCCGGCCGACTCGCCGCTGGCGTCGGGGATGGTGGCGCAGGACGCGCTCGCCGGCGGCGGCCTCTACGCCCGGCGCCAGATCGCCGCCGAGGAGCCGCTGGTGGAGGGCGCCGTGGTCGACGACGTGCCCGACGACGGCCAGCGCTCCATGAGCGTGCCCGTGCCCCGGGAGCACGCCGCGGGCGGGACGCTGGGCGTCGGCGACCGCGTCGACGTCATCTACATGGCCGACCGGCCGGTCTTCGCCGTCACCGACGCCGAGGTGCTCGCCATCGGCGACGAGACGTCCGGGTCGAACGGCCGGCCGGCGGGGGAGTACCACCTGGTGCTGGCCGTCGACGCCGCCGAGACGCTGCGCCTGGCGGCGGCGCTCGACAGCGGCAAGCTCGACGTCGTGCGGGCCACGGGAGCGCCCCCGGCGCCGCTCGGTCCCGAAGACGACGCTCCGCCGCCCCCCGCCGACGCTGACGCCGATGCCGGCGCCGCCGACGAAGAGACGACCGGGGACTGACGTGGCGGAGCTGGTGGTCGGGCTGGTCGCCACGCCGCAGCAGTGGCGCCGTGACCTCCACGCGCACGTCCGCGACCACGTCGCCGGCGTGCGGCTCGTGGTGCTGCACGACTCCACCGAGGCGTTCACCGCCGGGGTCGACGTGGTGGTCGTCGACGACACCATGGAGTTCCTCACGCCCACGCAGGCGCTCGCCCTGCGCGACCAGGGCGTGCGGGTGGTCGGCGTGTACGACCCGCGGGGTCGCACCGGCCGGGGCCGGGCGGCGGTCGACGTGCTCGGCGTCGACACCGCGCTCGACGTCGCCTCGCCGCCCGAGCGGCTGCTGGCCGCGGTGGCCACGCTCAGCCCCGCCCGGGCGGGGGCCCGCGCCGAGGCGGCCGCGGCCGCGAGAGCCGCGGCGGCCGCCCCGCAGGTCCGCTCCAACGGCGGGCCGCCCCACCCACCGCCGGCGCCGCCCGGGGGTCGTGTCGCGCTCGTCGCCGTGGCCGGGGGCAGCGACGCGCCGGGCCGCACCGAGACGGCCGTCGCCCTCGCCGCCGCGCTCGCCGCCCGGGCCGGGCCGACGCTGCTGGTCGACCTCGACGAGCACAGCCCCACGGTGGCGCGCCGCCTCGGCTTCCACGTCGCCCCCAACGTGCTCGACGCCCTGGTGGCGGTGCAGGCCCGGACGCCGCTGGGCGGGATCGTCGGCCAGCGGGCCGCGTTCGCTCCCGGCGAGGTGGGCTTCGACGTCGTCTGCGGGCTCGCCAACCCCAACGAGTGGGCCCAGCTGCGCGACGTGCGGGCCCTGCTGCGGTCGGCCGCCGAGACGTGGTCGTACGTGGTGGTCGACACCGGCCCCAGCTGCGCCGCCGACCAGGTGCCGCCCGGTGGCACCCGCAACAGCGCCACCCGCACGGCGTTGCGGCAGGCCGACCACGTGGTGGCGGTGTCCAACCCGACACCGCTGGGGGTGCTGCGGCTGCTCGACTGGGCGACGTCCGGGGTGGAGCTGTCGTCGGGCCGCCCGCTGACCGTCGTCGTGAACCGGTCGCCGGCCGACCGCTACGCCCGCGACCAGCTGCACAACCAGGTCGCCGCCAACCTGCCGCACCCGGGCCTGGTGGCGATCGACTTCCTGCCGTCGGACGCCAAGGTGACCCAGGCGGTGTGGGACGCCGCCGTCGTCCGCCCCGGAGCGTTCACCGCCGCGGTCGACCGGCTGGCCGCGAGCCTCGTGCCCGGTCTCGCGTCGCCCACCGGCCGCCGTTCCCGCTCCCGTCGCCGGGCCCTGCCGGGAGGCCGGGCATGAGCCTCCCCGAGGCCGCGGCCACCGCCACGAGCTACGACCAGCTGCGTCGCCGGGTGCAGGAGCGGTTGCGCGAGGCGAACCTCGACGGCGACCGCGAGCCCGACCGGGTGCGGGCGCTCATCGGCGCCGTCGTCCACGACTACCAGCAGGCGGCGCTCGCCGGCCTGGGCGGGTTCCCCCTGCGCGACCCGGACGACATGACCGCCCGCCTGGCCCGCTCGGTGCTCGGGTACGGGCCGCTGGAGCAGTTCCTCACCGACGAGGCGCCGGTCGTCGAGGTGGAGGTGCGGGGCGCCGAGATCTCCTGGAAGGACGACCGGGGCCGCTGGCACGCCAGTGACGAGCCGACCACCGCCGAGGAGCTGCGGGCAGTCGTCGACCGGCTGCTCCAGCCGACCGGTCGGGCACTCACGGAGGCGCACCCCATCGTCAGCACCCAGGTGCTCGACCGGCAGGTGCGGCTCACGGCGTCGATCCCGCCGGTGAGCGACGAGCTCGAGGCGAACCTGCGCTTCTACCGCATCCGCTGGGAGTCGCTGCACGACCTGGTCGCCTGGGACACGCTCACCCAGCCGGCGGCCAACTTCTGCTGGGCGCTGATGCGGCACCCGAAGACGGGGGTGCTGGTGTCGGGGCGGCCGCAGTCGGGCAAGACCACCTTCCTGAACGCCCTGCTGCGGGTGGTTCCCGGCACCCACAAGGTGGCGTGCTGCGAGGACACCCGCGAGCTGCACGCCCCGCTGATGCACATCTCGTACCGGAAGACCCGGCCGCGGTCGGGCCTGGGCGACGGTGAGGCGGAGATCACGCTGCGCGACCTGATCGCCTTGACGCTGCGGTCGAGCCCGGAGCGGATCGTGGTGGGCGAGGTGCGGGGCGGCGAGGCGGCCGAGCTGACCCGGGCCGCCAACGCCGGCACCGCCGTGCTGTGCACCCTGCACGCCCACGCCGCCGCCGACGCCCTCGACTCGCTGGTGAACGCCGCCCTGCTGGGTGACCACGGCATGCCGGCGGAGGCGGTGCGGTCGATCTTCAGCCGCACGATCGACGTGGTGATCCACCTCGACAGCGAGGACGTCGAGCTGCACGGCTCCGGCACCGAGCGGCCGATCCGGCGCCAGGTGATGGAGATCGCCGCGGTGTCGCCGCTGCAGGGCAACGAGCAGCACTTCACGGTGATCCCGATCTTCGAGCGGACCGAGGTGGGGGCGCCCCTGCTGTGGACCCGCAACCCCCTGCCCCCGCAGCTCCAGTCCCGCATGGACCAGCTGCTGCGCCGCTACGGCACCAGCACCCAGGCAGTGCTCGACGGCCAGGAGGTGATCCGCCAGTGAGCCGCTCCCGCTGCCCGGTCGTCGTGCTGTCGTTGCTGCCTGTGCTGCTCCTGCCGCTCGTGGTCGCCTGCGGCGACGATGCCGACGATGCCGACGACGCCACCCCCACGACCACCACCGAGCCCGACACGACCACCACGACCACCACGACCACCCGCGCCGCCGAAGGCCCGGCGGAGTGGGTCGAGGTCGTGCAGGACGTCTCACGGCGCATCGACGCGCTCTACAACGAGCCGGACCCCGAGCGTGTCCGCGACGTCGTCGCCGAGTACACCGACTACTACGAGACGCAGGTGCACAACATCACCGAGCTGGCCGACGCCGGAGTGCACCTCGAAGACGACGAGCCGACGACCGTCGTGGCCGTCGAGTACCAGGACCCACAACCTGCCGGAGGCTTCGTCGGCTTGACGGTCCTTGTGAAGGACCACGGCGACCGAGTGGTCGATGACGCCACAGGCGACGTGATCCAGGAGCGAGGGGCAGCTGTCGATCAGCCTTGCGAGATCTGGCTGTTGCGACCCGACGGCGGGGACGGTTCGTACCGCATCCACTCCCGGTCCAGCGCAGCTGCCTGCCCGGCGGGAGCGGAGGAGGCGGCGTGACCCTGCGACCGAGCTGGAGGTCCCTCCTTCTCGTGACATTCCTCGGAGCAGCCGCGGTCGTTGCCGTTCCGCGTCCTGCGGAATCGCAGGCGGCCCCTCCTCCCGCGTGCAACGAGCGGACCGACAACTGCGGGTGCGACATGGAGGCGTCGCTGGAGTGCGGCGTGGAGCTGGGGACACCCCCGGAGGAACCGTCCGCGCCCGAGGCGGCCCCTCCGAGGTCGATGACACCGCCGACCGCGGAGTGGCGCTCCGAGGACCTGTACCCGGCGTGCACACGAGCTCGCCTACAGGACCCGACGGCGTGCTCGGCGCTGGAGTGCACGCCGCCGGGAGGTGCCCCGGGGACGGGCTGGTTCTACAACGTGGAGCTCGTCGACACGGCCACAGGCGAGGTCCTGGCCTTCGAGGTCGTCTGCAGGGGCCCGGCCGAGCCGTTCGCGACACCGGCGTTGCCCACCATCGCCGAGGTGCTCGGCGCTGCGGAGGTGCCCGAGCCACAGATCGGGGGGAACCCGGAGGGCCGGGGACTCACCGGCCTGGCGTCGTGGTTCTGGGTCGAGGGGGCCACCGACCCGGTCGAGGTCGACGTGATGCTGCGGGGCTGGACCGTGTCGGGATCGCTGGGCGCCGACGAGTGGCGCTGGCAGGTGGGTGACGCCGCCTACACGTCCGCCGGCCCGGGCAGCGAGGCCGCCCCGGCGGTCGAGCACACCTTCGAGCGCGAGGGGACCGTCGGCGTGGCGGTCGACGTGGCCTGGTCGGGCTCGTACACCGTCTCGGGCTACGGGATCTCGTTCACGGTCCCGGGCCTGGCCACCACCACCTCGTCGTCGCTCGACTACGAGGTGATCGAGGTCCGTAGCGTGGTCGACGGCCCGGAGGGCGACCGATGAGGCTGCTCGCCGGCCTGTTGTCGGGCGCCGCGGTCGCCGTGCTGGTGGTGGCGTTGACCGGGGTCGAGGTGTCGCTGCCCCGGCTGGGCGGCGGTCGTGGCCGGTCGCGGCCCCGGCTGTTCCGTCACTTCGAGGCCGAGGGCATCCCCGCCCGGCGGGGGCTGCAGGTGTCGTTGGCGGCCGGGTTCGCCACGTTCACGGTGCTGTGGGCGGCCACGACGTCGGTGCCGTTGGCGCTGGTGGCGGGTGGTGTCGTCGGCGTCCTGCCCAGCAGCTACTACGGCGCCCGGGGCCAGCGCCGCGACAAGGAGCAGCGGGCTGCCTGGCCCGACGCCATCCGGTCGCTGATCGGCTCGTTGAACGCCGGCCGCTCGCTGCACGAGGGCCTGGTCGACCTCTCGACCTCGGGGCCGGTGCCGCTGCGGCGGGTCTTCGGCCGCTACGGGGAGCTGACCCGGCTGGCGGTGCCCGAGTCGGAGGCGCTGGGGATCCTGCGCGACGAGCTGGCCGACGCCGTGAGCGACCGGGTCTTCGAGGTGCTGATCATCGCCAACGACAAGGGGTCGCGCATCGCCCTCAAGGTGCTGCAGGACGTGGCCGACAGCGCCACCGCCGACGTCCAGCTGGCCGAGCGGGTCCTGACGGCGAGCACCGAGCACCGCCTCAACGCGTACGCCGTGATGCTCGTGCCCTGGATCACCCTCGTGCTGCTGACCGCCCGCGCCGGCGACATGCGCGACTACTACGCCAGCTCCGCCGGCACCCGGGTGCTGCTGCTCGGCGCCCTGATGAGCCTGGGCGGCATGGCGATCTTCCGCCGCCTCGCCCAGTCCCGCCCCGAACCCCGGGTCCTCCTGACCCCACCCCGCACGGAGGCCGACTGATGCGGGAGCTCGTGGCGGCGTTGTTGTCGGGGGTGGCGATCGCGGCGGTGTCGGTGCTGCTGATGCGGCCGACGCGGCCGTTGGGGCCGCGCATCGAGCCGTACTCGCAGCGGGCGCGGCTGCTGCTGGGGCAGCCGGTCGACCCGTCGGTGTCGTTCCGGACGTCGACGTCGTCCGGGCCTGCGACCGGGGGCAACGGGGTGCTCGGGCCCGTCCTCTCGGCGGCCGCGGCCCGGCTGTCCGCCCTGGTCGACGCCGGGGGCGACGCCGCGGTCGCCCTGCGCCTGCGCCATGCCGGCCGGCGCGATCTGACCCCCGACCGCTACCGCCTCCAGCAGCTGGTGGCGACGGTGCAGGGCGTCGGGTTCTTCGCGGTGGCGGCGCTGGTGGTGGCCCCGAGCGGGGCGACGGTGCTGCTGGCGGGGGCGTTCGGCGGCGTGTGGGGCGCCTCGCGGTGGCGGGCCAAGTTCGACCGGGCGATCTCCCGGCGCCGTGAGCAGATGCGGGCCGAGCTGTACACGGTCGCCCAGATGCTGGCGATCCACCTGCAGGCCGGCAGCTCGCCGCTCGTGGCGGTGGACGGCCTGGCGCGGCGGGGCACCGGCGAGGTGGCGACCGAGCTGGGCGAGGCGCTCGAGTGGATCGCCGCCAAGACGCACACCCGGCCGGCGTTCGAGCGCCTCGCCGCCGAGACCGTGGAGCCCGCCGCGGCCCGCCTCTACCGCCTGCTGGCCACCAGCGACACGGGGGCGGGCGACACCCTGGCGTTGGCGCTGCTGCACACCGCCAACGACCTGCGGACCCAGCGTCGGGAGGACGTCGAGCGCCTGGCCGCCCAGCGCCGCTTCCAGATGCTGCTGCCGATGATCCTGATCATGGGCCCGGTGCTGCTGCTGTTCCTGGTGGCGCCGTTGCCGACCCTCATCCTCGGGGACTGACACGACAAGGAGATGCGATGACCTACATGACGGTCCAAGCCCTGAGCCTGCTGCGCTGGGCGCGAGAACGGGCGCGGCTCCGAGACGACCGCGGGCTCGAGACGGCCGAGGTCCTGCTGTGGATGGGCCTCGTCGCGGGGATCATCGGGGTGCTCAGCGGAGTGCTCCAGGACATCCTCAACGGCGTCGTCGACGAGATCCGCACTGCCCTCAACTTCGACTGAGGGATGACGTGCTGCGCCGGGCTCGTGACGACCGAGGGGCCACGACGGCCGCCGTCGTGCTGGGCGTCGGGCTGCTGATGCTGGCGTTCACGACGCTGGCCAACCTCGTCGTGTACCAGTACGGCGAGGGGGCGTTGCGCGCCGCGGCCGAGCAGGCTTCGCGGGCCGGGTCGCGGGCGTCGGCGTCGGAGGCGGTGTGCGAGCTGCGGGCGCAGGAGACGCTCGACGGGGTGCTGGGCGGGTCGCTGGGCGACGGGGCGACGGTCGACTGCGTCGACGACGGCGAGGTCGTGGAGGCCACGGTCACCGGCACCTTCGAGGGCTGGCTCGAGACGGTGCCGGACTGGACGGTGTCGGTCACGTCGACGGCCCGTAAGGAGCAGGCGCCGTGAGTCGGCTCCGGAAACTGCGACAGAACCGGCCCGTTTCCGGCCTCTTCTGTCGCAATTACGACGATCGAGGATCGACCGGGGCCGCCGAGCTGCCGTTCGGGTTCCTGTGGCTCGTCGCCGTGGCGATGGTGGTGTTCACGCTGGCGTCGTGGGCGGAGCGCCACTCGGCGGCCCGGGCGGCGGCCGACGAGGCGGCGCGGGCCGTCGTCACCGCCGACAGCTGGGACGCCGGGGTGGAGCGGGCGCAGGAGATCGTGGGCGAGATCGAGTCGAGCTACGGCCTCGACGCCGATGCGCTGGTGCTGGAGCTGACCGGCTCGCTGACCCGGGGTGGCACCGTCACCGCCGAGGTGACGATGACCGTGGGCGCCGTGAGCCTGCCCATGGACGTGGAGGTCGGCGCGATGTCGTACACCGTGACGCACTCCGAGCCCGTCGACCGGTACCGGAGCCTGTGATGCGGCGGGACGACCGGGGCAGCATCACGTTGTGGTCCTTGGCGCTGTGCGTCGGGGTGTTGGCGCTGGGCGGCGTCACGCTCGACTTCTGGCGCGCCATCTCCGGTTGGCGCAGCCTGGCGGCGAGCGCCGATGCGGCCGCGGCGGCGGGGGCGTCGGGCATCGACGAGGGGGCGTACCGGTCGTCGGGCGGCTCGGTGATCCAGCTCGACCCGGACCGTGCCGAGCAGCTCGCCTACGACAGCCTTGCCACCCAGCTCGATACCGGTGACATCGACAGCTACGAGGTGACGGCGACGACCGAGACGGTGACGGTCGTGGTCGAGGGCAGCGTCGGTCTGACGTTGCCGCAGGTCGTGATGGACGACGGCGACATCACGATGTCGGTCACCGCCACCGCCGACCCGAGGCCGTCGGGATGACGACGAGGAGGACACCGCCGATGCCGAGGCGATTGCTCTGTCTGGTGCTGTCGCTGGCCGTCGTGGCCTCTGCCTGCAGCGGCGATGACGACGACGACACCGAGGGCTCTGCGACCCCAGAACCGACACCCACGACCGAGGACCGGTTGACCGCGGTCGCCCGCGACATCTATGAGCGCCAGTTCGCCCTCGTCAACGAGCCCGACCCGGCCCGCGTGGACGACCTCTACAGCCCCGACTGCGAGTGCTACGCACAGCGGACGGAGTCCGTGGGGGCTTATGTGGCCTCGGGCTGGCGTGTGGAGGGAACGCCTTCGGAGGTGCTGCGGGTGATCGACGAGGACGGCTCCGAGTCGGCGCCGCGCATGACGGTGCAGCTGCGCCCCGACCAGCGCATCGTCGACGAGAACGGGCAGGACGTGGCGAACATCGACCTTCCGACGACGCCGCAGTGCGAGATCCTGGGCCTGGAGCAGCTCGACGACGGGACGTACCTGATCACCGAGCAGTTCTCGGCCGGCTGCCCGGCCGGCTGGCAACCGATCGACGGCCCCGACGAGTGGACCGAGGTCGTCGTCGACGTGTTCGAGGCTCGCTACGCGCTCCTGCACGACCCCGACCCTGACGCTGTCGAGCAGTACTACGTCCCCGACACCGAGGCCTACGACTCGATGCGGCGGACTGTGCAGTCCCTCGTCGACGACGGCTCCCGTCTCGACGGTCGCAACGAGCGACCGTTGGAGGTCACGGTCGAGGCCGGCCCCGAGGAGGACGGTTCGGTCCGGCTGCGGGTGGAGCAGGCGCCGGGCGACGGCCGTCACGTCGGACCGGACGGCGAGGTGTTGGACGAGTACCGGAGCGACATCGATACCCGGCGCTGCTGGTCGACGTTCGGCCTGGAGGCGTCGGAGGACGGGTCCTACCGGATCGCCGACGAGCCGCCGCTGGAGTGCCTTGCGGGGGAGGGGTGACCGTGCGACGAACGCGAGCCGGGGTGGCCATGGTCGCCGGGCTGGCGCTGGGCGTCCTGGCGTCGACGCCGGTCGCGGCGCAGGTCGAGCCCGACGATGCGAGCTGCGGCCTCCACAAGCGCGGGCAGCACTGCGGCATCGAGGTGACCGACCCCGGGGCGCCGCCGGCCGAGCCCGAGGAGCCGCCCGGGCCGTCGGGGCCGCAGGAGCAGTCGCCCACGTTCTGGCGGCTCAAGTCGATCCTGAGGAACGAGCAGGGGATCTGCCAGACGGCCGACGGTGGGGGTGGCATCCCCCACGTCTACGAGTTGATCGATCGGGCCACGGGGGAGGTGCTGGAGACCCGGCCGGGCATGGTCTGCGTGCCCACCAACCAGGAGCCCGCTGCCCCCGCTGCGCCGCCGCCGGCGCTGCCGACCAACGAGGAGATCCTCGAGGTCACGCCGATCGAGCCGGCGGTGATAAGGGTGAACCCGTCGGGGCGGGGGTTGACGGGCCTGGCGTCGTGGTTCTGGCTCGACGACCCGGGCGTGGTCGTGACCTCCGCCGACCTCGAGGGCTGGCACGTCGAGGGCACCGCCCGCGTCGACCGGTGGGTCTGGCGGGTGGGCGACGCGACCTACACGACCACCAGCGCGGGCAGCGAGGCCGAACCCGCCGTCGAGCACGTCTTCGAGCGCCGGGGCAGCGTCGAGGTCTCGGTCGAGCGCTCGTGGACGGGGTCGTACACGGTGTCCGGCTACGGGATCTCGTACACGGTCGACGGCCTGGCCACCGACGACGCTTCGTCGGTCGACTACGAGGTCATCGAGGTCCGCGGCGTGCTCGACGACGACGGGCAGAGCTGACCGTGCGTCCCCATCCGGTGCGGGCCGTCGGTCTGCTGGCCGCCGAGGTGGCGGTCGTCGTCGTGCTGCACCAGTTGGGCCGCTACTCCTGGATGCGGGTCGACTGGGGCGACCTCGGGGGCTGGATCGAGGCCCGACCGGCGGAGGACGTGCTGCTGGCGACCATCCGCACGGTGGCGCTGGTGCTGGCGTGGTGGCTGCTGCTGTCGACGGCGCTCTACGTCGCGGCGGCGGCGACCGGGGCACCGGGAGCGCTGCGCCGGGTGTCGCGGGCGGCCCTGGTGCCAGGCGTGGCCCGGCTGCTCGACGGACTGCTGGCGATCTCGCTCAGCTCCGGCCCGGTGCTGGTGGGGACGCCGGCCGTCGGCTGGGCGGCGTCGGTGGCAGCCGCCGCCCCGGAGGCTCCCGTGGCCCCGGCCCCGGCGTCGGCCCCGGCGTCGGCGGTGTCGGCCTCACCGGACCTGGCGTTCAAGCTGGCGGTCCACCACGCGGCGACGCCGTTGGCCCCGCCGGCGCCGGGCCCGGCAGCCGTCACCTACACGGTCCAGCCCGGGGACTCCCTGTGGGAGATCGCCGAGACGCAACTCGGTGACCCTCACCGCTGGGTGGAGATCTGGGAGGCCAACCGCTCCCGCCTCGACGCTGCCGGCCCCGATCTCCTCCACATCGGCTGGCAGCTGATCCTGCCTTCGTCCCCGCCTGTGTCCGCGCCCGCTCCGCCGCCGGCGCCCCCGGCCGACGTCACGGTCACGGTGGAGCCCGGGGAGCACTTCTGGTCGATCGCCGAGGCCGAGCTGGAGGCCCACTGGGGCCGCCCGGCGACCGCCGTCGAGGTGGCCCCCTACTGGCGCGAGCTCGTCGAC
>DATHJB010000225.1 GCA_035316325.1 Acidimicrobiales bacterium | reverse complement strand
CGCCGTGCCCGGGGTGGTGATCGTCGGCAGCGTGGTCACACCCCACCTGCGCATGTACGACGCCGACGACGGCCGGTTGCTGGTCGACCGCCTGGTCGGCGAACCCGGCACCTTCTCGGGGGTCGCCTCGGGCGCCACCGTCCTCGACGGCACGCTGATCGTCGGCGCCGGCATCGGCACTCGCACCAGCAGCGGATCGAGTCCGGGCGACTTCGCGGCGGACACCCCGTCGGCGGTGGTCGCGCTGTGCGTGCCGGGCACCCCGGGCTGCCGTCCGCCCACCATCGAGCCGGGCATCGGTTGGGCGGTCGAAGGCGACAGCGGCACGACCACCCTGGAGGTGCCGGTGTCGCTCTCACGGGCCATCGGCCAACCGGTCACCGCGCAGTGGACCGCCGTGTCGCTCACCGCCCGCGCCGGCCGCGACTTCGTCGGCTCGTCGGGCACGGTGACGTTCGCGCCCCTGCAGACCGAGGCGACGGTGTCGATCCCTGTCCTCGGCGACACGGTCGCCGAGCCACCCGAGGTGCTGCTGGTGTGGTTCCACCAGCCGACGAACGCCCGCCTGCCCGGGCCGCTCGGTTCCGGTCTGGGCCTGGGAATCATCGTCGACGACCCGGGCGGCTGACCCCCGGGTCAGGGGGGTGGCGTCAGCCCCTTGACCCGGTCGAGCAGGCCGTCGACGGCCTCCTCGTGCAACGTCATGCCGTTTACTCGGGTGCGGTGATCGGGAAGCCGAGGTCGGTGGCGGCGCTGGCGAGTTCGCTGTCGTAGGTCACGAAGTCGGTCAGCTCGGCGCGGAACGGGTCGACGGTGGCCAGGTGGATGGCATCGAGCGATCCGAGCCTCGCCACCTGGTACGAGCGCGCCCGGTCCAGCACGGTGCTCGACAGGTCGACCACGTAGACCCCTCGCACCGCTTGTCCCACGTAGTACGGCACCCGCGTGTGGTCGATGCCGCCGCGGAGCAGCGCTCGAGTGATCTCCAGCATGGCCAACTCACTGGAGATCAACTCGGTGTCGTCGGGTAGCGCCTCCCGCCAGCTGCGCAGCGCCTCGGTCTCCTTCTCGGGCTTGATGAACTTCACCAACGCACACGCGTCGAGGTAGATCACCGGTTGCGTTCCTTGTCGCGATCGGCGATCACGAGATCGGACAAGCTCGCCACATCATCTGCCAGATCAGGGATGACATCCGGCATGCTCTGCTCAGCGGGGGGGCGGACGGTGCCGTCGCTGATCATGCGCTCGAGAGTGCTGGGGTTCTCGACCTCGGGCACCAGCCGGAGCACGGGCCGGCCGCGGTCGGTCACGATGATCGACTCGCCGGCCCGCACCCGCGCGACGGCTCTGGACGGGTTCTGGTTCAGCTCTCGCAGGCCGATGGTCTCCATCCCCAAAATGTACCTACAAAATGTAGGCACAGCAAGAGCGACTCTGACCGTCAGCTGGGAGGGAGCCCGATGGAACAGTGGCGTGGTGGTGTCGGTTGTCTGAAGCATGGATGCCGTCTACACCGCTGAAGCGACCGCATGGGGTGGCCGAGAGGGCCACTCCGCCTCCTCCGACGGGGTGCTCGACCTGCAGTTGAGGATCCCCAAGGAGATGGGCGGGCCGGGCGGGCCCTTCACGAACCCCGAGCAGCTCTTCGCCGTGGGCTATGCCTCGTGCTTCCACAGCGCCCTGAAGGTGGTCGCCTCCCGGGCCAAGGTCGACGTCGACGAGTCGGCAGTGACCGCCAAGGTCGGCATCGGGTCCGACGGCCAGGGTGGGTTCGGTCTCAAGGTCGGTCTCGAGGCCGAGCTGCCGGGCGTCGAGCGCTCGGTGGCCGAGGACCTGGTGGCCCAGGCCCACGAGGTCTGCCCCTACTCCAACGCCACCAGAGGCAACATCGAGGTCTCGCTGACCGTCGTCTGATCTACCGCTTCATCGTTCCGGGTCGGGGACGACCCGACTGTGGATCTCCGTGGCGAGGGTGTGGATCGCCCGGGTGATCTCGGTGTTGACCTTCAGCTCCTGGTCCTGCGCGACGAAGTCGTGGTCGGCCTTCGCCTGCTGGAACGCCGCCTGGCGGTTCTGGCCGATCATGACGAAGGTCGACAGGAAGATCGCCTCCAGCGACACCACCAGGGTGAGCTTGGGCCACGGATCGGACTCGACGAGCAACATCCACACCGCGAAGCCGACGGCATGCACGTAGACGAAGGGCATGGAGCCGGCGAACGCGGTGATGGCGTCCGCGATCCGCAGCTGGATGTCCGCCGCCCGTTTGGCCCTGTGGGCGAGAACGACGGGGTGGTGCCGCACCGCCGGGTCGAGATCGGTCATCCTCGAAGCTCCTCTCAACAGTGACGACGAGGGCACGAAGCATGGCCTGTAGTGCACCACCCCGGTGCGGACGGAGGGTGAGGGTCAGGTGTCGGGGGACCAGCGGGTGAGGCGGCGGCCGATCATCGCGACCAGCATCGTGAACAGGGCGCCGGCCACGGCGACGACGACGATGCCGACGTACATCCGGTCGGCGAGGAAGAGGCTCCAGGAGTTCCAGATCAGGTAGCCCAGGCCCTCCTGGCCCTGGACGAACTCGATCGCCACCAGCACCAGGATCGAGGCGCCGGCGGTGAGCCGCAGGGCGATGAAGATCTGCGGGATCGACGCCGGGAACACCACGTGGCGGAACGTCTGCCACCGGTTCGCCCGGAGCGACTCCGTCACCTCCTTGTAGGCCGGCGACACGCTGGTCATCGCGGCCAGGGTGGGGATGAACACCAGGAAGAAGCAGTTGACGACGATCAGGATGATGATCGGTGTCTCCCCGATGCCGAAGATCAGCAGGAGCAGCGGCAGCAGGGCCAGCTTCGGCACGGTCCAGAGCCCGTAGGTCAGCGGCTCCAGCGCCGCCCGCGCCGTACGGGAGGCCTGCAGCAGCACCGCCGCCGCCACCCCGAGGAACGACCCGAGCACGAACCCGTAGAGCACCCGCCGGCTGCTCACCCACAGGTCGTGCTGCAGGCGGCCGTCGCGGAACAGCTCGACGCCGGCGTCCCAGATCTTGGTGGGCGGCGGGAAGAACCGCTGGTCCATCCAGCCCGCCTCGCTGCAGACCTGCCACAGCACCACCAGCACGACGGGCACGCCGATGCCGAGGCCCCGCTCGATGCGACGGCGCCGGCGGCGGTACTTCAGGGGGTCGATGTCCTCGGCGGTCGGCCGCCGGAACACGGTCTGCCCCTCGGGCGCGCCGTCGTCGGGAGCGGCGACGTCGACCTCGACCTCCACCGTCTCAGGCCGCGCTGTCACGGGTCGCCTCCCGGGTGCTGGCGAGGTGCTGGTCGACCTCGGTCCGCAGCACCTCCCAGATCGACTGCTGGAGCGCCGCGAACTCCGGGCTGGCCCGCAGGTCGTGGTTGCGGGGCCGCCCGAAGGGGATCTCGTACTCGGCGCAGACGCGACCGGGCCGGGCCGACATGACCACCACCCGGTCGCTGAGGAAGATCGCCTCGTCGATGCTGTGGGTGACGAAGACCATGGTGCGCCGTTCGGTCTCCCACAGGTCGACCAGCTCGTCCTGCATGAGCCGCCGCAGCTGCTGGTCCAGCGACGCGAACGGCTCGTCCATGAGCAGCACCTCGGGCTGCAGCACCAGCGCCCGGGCGATCGCCACCCGCTGGCGCATGCCGCCCGACAGCGTGTGCGGGTAGGCCCGGGCGAACTCCGCCAGGCCCAGCCGCTCCAGGGCCGCCGCGACCAGGGCGTTGCGCTCGGCCCGGGAGTGCCGGTGGTGGCGCTGGATGTCGAGCCCGAGGCGGACGTTCCTCTCGACGGTCTTCCAGGGGAAGACGCTGTGGTCCTGGAAGACCATGCCGAGCAGCGACCGGTCCGGGTCGCTCTGCCGGATCGCCAGCTCGCCCCTCGACGGGGAGACGAGACCGGCGATCACCCGCAACAGCGTGCTCTTCCCGCACCCCGACGGTCCCAGGATGCTCAGGAGCTCGCCCTCCCGGACCTCCAGGTCGAGCGGCCCGAGGGCGTGCACGATCTGGTGGCCGTCGTCGAAGTGACGTTCGAGGTCCGTGGCGACGATGCGAGCCGGTTCCACCGGGGGCCTCCGGTCAGCCCGCGTTGACGGCTTCGACGACGGCCTGGGTGCTGAAGTCCTCCACCGGATGCGCCTCGTCGTAGGAGAGGATCTCGCCGAAGCCGAGCCACATGTCCTGCAGCTCCTCGACCATCTCCTCGTCGTTGCGGGCCTCGTCGCCGAAGCCGTACCAGGTGGCGGCAGCCTCGACGGTCTCCTGCGGGGCGCCGGTGAACTCGGCGAGGATGGGAGCCACCTCGGGGTCCTGGTGGTAGTTGCCCTGGAGGTACGTGCGCTGGGTGCGGACGAGCGCCCGCACGAACGCCTCGTACAGCTCGGGGTCGCCCTCGAGGTCCTCCTTCATCGCCGCGTACTTGCCGGCGGGGATGGTCTCCTGCACCAGGGCGCAGCACTCGGCGAGGCCGGGGTCGTCGGAGAAGGGGCTCAGCAGGTGGGCGCCGTCAACGGCCCCGTTCTGCAGGGCGACCAGCGAGTCGGCGTTGGGGTTGAGGCCCATGACCTCCACGTCGCCGACCTCCTTGTCGACCGCGTCGAGCGCCGTCTTCAGGACGTAGACGGTGGGGCTGGCCTCCTTCTGGGTGCCCAGCACGATCCGCAGGCCGTCGACCTGGTCGGGGTCGAGCTCGCCGTCGTCGGTCAGCTTGTCCTTGTCGACCCAGAGGCCCTCGGACGTGCCCGGGCTGGGGGCGTCGTGGGTGTTCTGGAAGAACTGCAGCTCGATGCCCTGGTCGACGGCGTTCATGGCCGCGGCGGCGGCACCGATGCCGGCGATGTCGGCCTGGCCGCCGGCCAGGTCGGCGAGCTGCTCGGTGGCCGAGATCGTGATGATCTCGACGTCGAGGTTCTCCTTGTCGAACTCCCCCATCTCGACGGCGAGTTGCACGGGGAAGACGAACTCGAAGTTGCCCGACAGCGAGAAGGTCAGCTCACCGCGCTCGTCGAGCGGCTGCGGGGCGTAGGGATCGTCCGAGGCGGCCCCGTCGCCGGCCGGCTCGGTGGTGTCCGGCGCGTCCTCGTCGGTGGTCGCGTCGTCGGACGCCTCGTCGTCGTCGCCTCCGCAGGCGGCGGTCAGCAGCAGGAGGGCGAGCAGCGCTCCCCCGAACGTCCTCTTGCCCGGCATGTGTTCCCCCTCTAGCGAATGATCTGATTCTTCTTAAACATATTGCAATTTTGGGAGATTGGTCAACCGCACGACGAGCGCAGGCAATGTTCGGGCGCTAGAGGAGGACGTCGGGGGCCGTGCGCAGCAGCCGCCGCACCCAGCCGTTCCAGTAGATCTCGCTGGCCCGCTCCACCAGCGCCGCCTTCATCGCACCCCGCAGCGCCGGGGCGACCACCGTGCGGGCCTGCGCCAGGTCGCCCGCCCGCAGCACGTCGTAGGTGAGCCGGCACTGGCGGTCGAGCATGGCGGCCCGGTACGTGGCCAGCTGCACCGTCGGGGCGGTGACGATCACGCCGTGGTTGGCCAGGATCACCGTCGACGCGTCGCCGATGCGCAGGGCCAGGTCCTCGCCGAGGTCGGCCGTGTCGATCTCACCGGTGTACTCGTCGACGAAGGCCAGGTCGCCCTCGTACAGCGTGGTCGTCTGGTGGAGGATCTCGGGCAGGATGCCCAGCGCCGCCAGCACGGTCACGTGGTACGGGTGGTTGTGGACCACCACGCGGGCGTCGGGCCGGCGGCGGTGCAGCTCCGTGTGGATGTGGATGGCGGGCGTGACGTCCCAGCGCCCGGCCAGGACGCTCGCGTCGGGCGCGACCAGGCAGACGTCCGATGCCGACACCTCCTCCCACCACAGGCCCCACGGGTTGACGAGGAGGTTGCCGTCCTCGTCGGCCACCGTGATGTGGCCGGCCATGTTCTCGCTGAAGCCCTCGGCGGCGAGGATCCGGAACGAGCAGGCCAGCTCCTGGGCGACGGTCAGCTCCACCCCGATCGACGGCGTGATCGAGGGCTCCCACGGCTTCTTAATCATCTAGACACTTAAGTACATTGCCCCTCAGGGGGCAAGGGGTCAGGACTGGGCGGCGGAGCGGCTGGCCGCGTGCTCGCGGGCGGCCTCCTCGGCGCCCCGCACGTCGCCCGCCGCGATCCGTTCGACGATCGTGGCATGGGCGTCGACGCCCGACCGGCGGTACTCCGCATCGGCGATCGGCGCCGTCCGGGCGATCTTCGCCGGGCGCCGGCTCAGCTGCTCGGCCCACGCCGTGGAGTCGTCGGAGCAGATCCGCTCCAGCGCCCCGAGCACCAGGGCGATCGTGTCGTTGCCGCAGCAGTTCACCAGCTCCGCATGGAACGCCCGCGCCCGCGCCGTGTACTGCGGCACGTCGTCGACCACCGCCAGCACCGCCTCGTGGGCGGCCTGCAGGCGGGGGACCACCTCGGTGGCCCGGTCCTCCCGGGCGGCGCAGAGGCCGGCGCACACCGGTTCGAGGAACCGCAGCGCGGTCGCCACCTCGCCCGGCGAGACGCCCCTGGCCCGCAGCGCCAGCTCGATGGCGTGCGCGGTGCTGTCGACCTGGGGCTGCTGGACCACCGTGCCGCCGTGCTTGCCCCGGCGGACCCGGACCAGGCCCTCGGTCTCGAGGATGCGCAGGGCCTCCCGCAGCGACGGCTGGGACACGCCGAACTCAACCAGCAGGCTCTCCTGCTTGGGCAGCACCTCGCCGGGCTGGACCTGGCCGGACACGATCCGCTCCCGGATCTGGTCGGCCACCAGCTCGGCCACGCTGTGGCGACGCACGTGCGATCGCTCGTCCGACGATCGATCCTGGGTAGATCCCGCCACGGCGGAGGCAGCTCCCTGCGATGGGTCTCGGGACAGCGAGGCTAGTCCTGGTCGCCCCAGGTCAGAACGCATCCGGGTCGGCGGCCACGGCGTCGGGCACGGGGTGCCGGTACAGCCGGGCCGCGTTCTCCCAGGTGAACTTGCGCACCTCGTCAGCCGGGAGGCCACCGATCTCCTCGGCGATCACCGCCTGGGTGCGGGGCCAGGTCGAGTCGCAGTGCGGGTAGTCGGCCTCCAGGAGGATCTTGTCGACCCCGATCCGGTACCGCTGCGAGAACGACGAGGGGTCCTCCACGGCGCAGAACCAGAAGTTCCGCTGGAGCACCTCGGCCGGCGTGAGGTCGCTCTTCCACGTGCCGTACATCTCGTGGTAGCTGAGCATGTGGTCGAGGCGGTCGAGCAGGCCCGCCACCCAGCCGATGCCGCCCTCGCTGAGGCAGATCTTCAGGTCCGGGTAGCGGACGGGAGCCAGCGAGTAGAGCCAGTCGACCGCGGCGTAGATGGCGTAGGCGAAGAACAGCACGCCCACCACGTCGGCAGGCGCGTCGTCGCTGGTGGCCGGCGTGGCGCCGCCCGAGCCGATGTGGAGGTTGATCACCGTCCCGGTCTCGGCGCAGGCCCGCAGGAACGGCTCCCAGTGGCCGCTGTGGATCGTCGGGAGGCCCAGGTTGTGGGGCGCCTCGGTGAACGACACCGCCTTGAAGCCCCGCGCGGCGTTCTCGTAGATCATCGCCGCGCCCAGCTCGGGGTCGAGCAGCCACGGGATCTGGGCGGGGATGATGCGGTCCGGGTAGGTGCCGGCCCACTCCTCCAGGTGCCAGTCGTTCCAGGCCCGCACGCAGGCCAGGGCCAGGTCGCGGTCCGGCGTCGTCTGCTGCAGGCGCTGACCGGCGAAGCCCGGCAGGAACGACGGGAAGTTCACCGACGCGTAGATGCCGTTGAGGTCCATGTCGGCCACCCGCTGGTGGATGTCCCAGGCACCCCGGCGCATCTCGTCGAACCGGGCCGGCTCGAAGCCGTACTCCGACACCGGTCGGCCCACGACCGCGTTGAAGCCGACATTGGGCAGCTCGACGCCGTCGTAGAGCCACACCTCGCGCCCGTCGTCCTTCTCGACCACCCGGGGGGCGCGGTCGGCCAGCCGGGCCGGGACCCGGCCCTCGAAGGTGTGCGGCGGCTCGACGATGTGGTCGTCGGCCGAGATCACCGTGTACTGCCGGGCGGCGCGCTCCGGTTCGGGGAGGAACGTGACCGTCCTCCCCTCGCCGGTGCCGGCGGTGGTGAAGGCCTGGTCGGTGGCGAGATCATCGATGCTGCGCATGGCTGTGCCTCTCTGGTCAGACCGGGTGGTTCGGTTGCGTGGCCTCGGTCGCCCGGCGGGCGACGTCGGCCCGGAGCTCGCCCTTGGCCACCTTCCCGCCGCTGGAGCGGGGCAGGTGGTCGAGTACGACGAGCACCTCGGGGAAGAGCTCCTTCGACGTGCCCCGGGCCGCGAGGTGGGCGGTCAGGGCATCGAGGTCGAGCTTGGAGTCGGCAGCGTCAGCGGCGTCGGCCTTGAGCTCGACGTAGGCGCACACCCGCTCGCCGAAGACCGGGTCGGGCCAGGCCACCGCCGCGGCCAGCGCCACGGCGGGGTGGGTGCCGACCTCGTCCTCCACCTGGGGGGCGCTGATGTTCTTGCCGCCCCGGATGATGAAGTCCGACGTGCGGCCCACCACGGTGAGGTAGCCGTCGGCGTCGAGGGTGCAGATGTCGCCCATGAGCATCCAGCCGTCGGGCGTGAGCAGCTGCTCGTTGGCGGCCGGGTCGCCGAGGTAGCCCAGGCAGGCGGCGGGCCCGCGGCCGGCGGGCTGACCCCGGCCGGTGCCGGTGACGTCGCGGTCGCCGTCGTAGAGCCGCACCTGCATGTCGTCGATCACCCGGCCGGCGGTCCGGAGCCGGTGGTCGGCCGTGTCGTCGAGCGTCGTCCCCGACAGCAGCCCCGTCTCGTTGGAGCCGAAGAACTGCAGCACGGTGGCGCCGGTGCGGGCCTCGAAGTCGACTGCCCGCTCGTAGGGCACGGCCTCGCCGCCCGTGAACATCACCCGCAGCGACGACAGGTCGCGGTCGCCCAGGCCGGGGGCGTTGAGCATCATCACGAACTGGGTGCTGACGCAGGCCAGCGTCGTCACCCGGTGCCGCTCGATCAGGTCGAGGGCGCGCTCCGCGTCGAAGCGCTCGGTGACCACCGTGGGCGCACCCAGCAGCGTGGGCGTGAAGTGGCCCGTCCAGAGGCCGAAGCCGAAGGGCGCCGGGACCAGGCTCAGCACCACCTCGTCGGTGTCGAGCCCGCCGCTCAGCACCGCCCGCTGATGGAAGTACATCCACCGGTTCTGGTTGTGGAGCACGCACTTGGGCAGGCCGGTGGTGCCCGACGTGGAGTTGACCAGGAACAGGTCGTCGGGGTGGGTGCGGGGCCCCTCGGTGTCGGGGGCGGCGTCGCTGACCTGACCGTCGACCAGGATGTCGCCGCCGGGGTCGGCCTCGAAGCGGGGGACGACGACGTGGTGGCGCATGACGTGATGAGCGACGAGGTCGGCCGCCAGGTCGCCGGCGGCGCGGCCCCGGTGGTGGGCCTCGGTGACCAGCGCGACGGCGCCGGTGCGACCCACCAGGTGGGCGATCTCGCGGTCGCCGGCACGCGCCCCGATGCCGACGACCACGAGCCCTGCCTGCTCCGCCGCCAGGAAGGCCACGTGCACGGTGGCGGAGTCGGGCAGCAGCACCGCCACCCGCGTCCCCTCCGGCAGGCCGAGCGAGCGCAGCACGCCGGACAGGCGGGCCGCGGCGTCGCGGTAGCCGGTCCAGCTCAACGTCCCCGCGTCGGCGACGAAGGCTGGGGCGTCCGGTCGCTCCCGGGCGTGGCGGCGCACGTGGTCGAGCAGCACCTCGTCGCCCCACCAGCCCCGCCGGCGGTACTCCGCGGCCGTGGCGGCGTCGGCGCCGGCCGGGAACGCAGCCGCCGCCACCTCGATGTCGGACGATGGCGTGGTCGTCGTCATCACGTGCCCCCGAACTTCGCCGGCCGTCGCTCGAAGAAGGCCCGCCGGCCCTCGTCGAAGTCGGCCGTCCCCAGCAGCGCCTGCTGCTCCACCAGCTCGCCCGCCAGCACCGACTGCAGCGGCCCCGCGCCGGCGAGCACCAGGCGCTTGGTCGCGGCCAGGGCCAGCGGCGCCCGGTCGCAGAGCTGCCGGGCGAGGTCGATCGCCAGCGCCGTGGCGTGCCCCGGCTCCACCAGGCGCTCGACGAGCCCGATGCGCACGGCGTCGTCAGCCGTGATCGGGTCGCCGAACAAGGCCATCTGCCGGGCCCGGCCCAGGCCGATCCGGCGAGGCAGGCTCCACAGCAACCCCACGTCCGGCGCCACGCCCACCTTGGTGAACGGGGCGCAGAACCGGGCGTCGCGGGCCGCCACCACCACGTCGGCGGCGGCGACCATCGAGAGGCCCGACCCGTAGGCCGCGCCCTCCACCGCGGCGATCACCGGCCGCGGCCCCTCCAGCAGCCGCTCGGCGATGCGGTGCAGCTCGCCCATGCGGGCGGCGATGGCCGGCACGTCGTCGGTGGGCATCGACGGCAGGTCGCCACCGGCGCAGAACGTCGGCCCCTCGCCGGTCAGCACCACCACCCGGCAGTCGTCGGCGGTCATGGCCTCGTCGAGCGCAGCCAGCAGCGCCTTGCGGGTGGGGTCGTCGAGGGCGTTGCGCTTCGCCGGGTTGGCGATGGTGATCGTCCACACTCCCCCGTCGCGCGCGGTGCGCGCCGTCCCGGCCGCCGCGCTCATCCGTACCTCCCGCCGGACACGTGGAGCACGTCGCCGGTGAGGTAGGAGGCCTCGTCGGACACCAGGAAGGCGATGGCGGCCGCCACGTCGTCGGGCTCCCCCACCCGGCGGATCGAGCTCTCCCGGGCCGCCCGCTCGGCGATCGCCTCGAACTTCGGGTGCGACTCGGTCATCGGGGTCCGGATCAGCCCCGGGGCGACGGCGTTGGCGGTGATCCTGTGCCGGCCCAGCTCCTTGGCCAGTGACTTCGTGAGCCCGATCACCCCGGCCTTGGCCGCCGAGTAGTTGGCCTGGCCCGGGTTGCCCAGGTAGGCGCGGGAGGCGACGTGGACGATGCGGCCGCCGCCCTGTTCCACCATGTGGGGCACCACCGCCCGGCTGCACGCGAACGGGCCGTACAGGCACACGGCCAAGACGGCCTCCCAGTCGTCGTCGCCCATCTCGCCGATCAGGGCGTCGCGGGCGAACCCGGCGGCGGTGACGAGGATGTCGACGCGACCGAGCCGCTCGGCGACGTTGCCGACGGCGGCCTCGATGGCGTCCCGCGACGTCAGATCGGCCTGCCACCCGATCGACTCCGTCGCCAGCGAGCGCGCCACCGTCACGGCCCGGTCGGCGTCGACATCCACCACTGCGACCTGTGCACCATCGGCGGCCAGGCGCCGGCACGTCGCCGTACCGAGGCCCCCGGCCCCGCCGGTCACGATCGCGACCTTCCCCTCCAGCGTCATGCGGGGATCCTCTCGACCACCGCGGCCAGCCCCTGTCCCCCACCGATGCACATCGTCTCGAGGCCGTAGCGGGCGTCGCGCCGGTCGAGCTCGTGCAGGAGCGTGGCCAGGATGCGGGCCCCCGTCGCCCCCACCGGGTGGCCCAGCGAGATGCCCGACCCGTTGACGTTGAGCCGGTCGAAGTCCTTGTCGCCGAACCCCCACACCCGGGTGCAGGCCAGCACCTGCGCCGCGAAGGCCTCGTTCAGCTCGACCAGGTCGACGTCGGCCAGGGTGAGACCGGCCCGGGCCAGCGCCTTCTCGGTGGCGGGCACCGGCCCGATGCCCATGGTCGCCGGGGCGACGCCGGCCACCGCCCACGACACGATCCGGGCCATCGGGCGCAGGCCGTGCCGCTCGGCATCGGCGCGCTGCATGACCAGGCACGCCGCCGACCCGTCGTTCTGCCCGCTGGCGTTGCCGGCCGTGACGGTGGCCTCCGGGTCGTGCCAGCCGAGCACCGGCCGCAGCCGGGCCAGCGCCTCCATGGAGGCGTCGCGGCGGGGGTGCTCGTCGACGGTGACCGCGGTCGGGGGGTCACCACGCCGGCGGCCGGGCACGTCGACCGGCACCACCTCGGCGGCGAAGCGACCCTCGTCGCGGGCGGCGACCGCCCGCCGGTGCGACTCCAGGGCCAGCTCGTCCTGCTCCTGGCGCGTGATGCCGTGCTCGCGGCGCAGGTTCTCGGCCGTCTCCAGCATCCCGCCCGGCACCGGGTGGTGCTCGCCGCCGGCGGTCTCCCGGGCCCGCACCAGGCGGTCGACCAGCGGGGCCCCGCCGGCGCCGCCCCAGCGCAGCCGGTCGGTGTACAGCTCGACGGAGCTCATGCTCTCGACGCCGCCCGCCACCACTACGTCGGCGACCCCGGTCGCCACCTGCATGGCTGCGATCAGCACCGCCTGGAGGCCCGAGCCGCAGCGCCGGTCGACCTGCAGGCCCGGCACCTCCACGGGCAGGCCGGCGTCGAGCGCCGCGACCCGACCGATGGCCGGCGCCTCCCCGCTCGGGTAGCACTGGCCGAGGATCACGTCGTCGACGGCGTCCGGCGGGAGCCCGGTGCGATCCAGGACCTCCCGGATCAGGCCGGCGGCCAGCCGGGCCGCGCCCACCTCCCGGAACACCCCGCCGTAGCCGCCCACCGGGGTGCGATGGGGAGCGCAGAGGACGACGTCGTCGAGCGTCATCGCGGGTCCCCGGTGTCGGCGCCAGTGTCGTCGGCGACCGCGATCTTCGCCGCCAGCAGCTCCTCGAGCAGCGGCTCGGCGATGCCCGCCTCGGTGAGCACCTCGATCGTGTGCTCCCCCAGCCGGGGTGCCGGCCGCGGCGTCGTCAGCGGTTCCCCGTCGGCGATGAGCGGCAGGCGCACGACCCGCTGGTCGCCGACCTCCTCGAACCAGCCGCGCTCCTCGGCGATCGGGCTGCGCACCGTCTCGTCGAGGCCCAGGACCAGCGACGCCGGGATGCCCGCCTCGTGGAACAGCTCCAGCCACTCGGCGGCCGGGCGGGCGGCGAGCTTCGCCTCCAGCTCGGCGGCCAGCTCCTTCGAGTGGGTGACGCGGTCGAGCGGGGTGGCGAAGCGCTCCTGGCCTTCCAGGTGCGGGGCGCCGACCACCTCGAGGAGCTTGCGCCAGAGGCTCTGGTTGGCCGCGGTGAGGAAGATGGGCCGGTCGGCGGTGGCGAACAGGTCGTAGGGGGCGCCCAGCTCGTGGGAGGCACCGCGGCGGGTCGGCCGCTGTCCCGACTCCAGCGCCAGCGCCGCCTGCCAGGGAACGAGGGCGAGCGCGCTGTCGACGAGGGCCGACTGCAGCGAGGCCACGGGATCGCCGCCGCGGCGGGACATGATCGCGGCCAGCACCCCCACCACCATCCAGAGGCCGTTGCCGAGGTCGACGATCGACGGGGCGCAGCGGGCGGGGGCGGCGTCCGGGTAGCCGGTCATGTCCATGATCCCGCTGAAGGCCTGGGCGATCGGGTCGTAGCCCTTGAGCGCCCGCCCGGCAGGGCCGTGACCGAAGGCCGACACGTCGCAGTAGAGGATGTCGGGTGCCCAGCGGCGGACGTCGGCCTCGCTGACGCCGAGCCGCTCCACGACGCCGGGCTTGAAGCTGTGGATCAGCACGTCGGCACCGGACGCCAGGGCGCTGAAGACCCGCCGGCCGGCGTCGTCGCTCAGGTCGAGGCCGACGCTGCGCTTGCCGGTGTTGCACCACTCGAAGATGAGGCTGCTGCCCTGCTCCGACAGCGGCGGGAACATGCGGGCGTCGTCGCCGATCGGGGGCCGCTCGACCTTCACGACGTCGGCGCCGAGCTTGGCCAGCACCATCGTGACGAACGGCCCGGAGACGTTCATGGTCAGGTCGACGACCCGCACCCCGTCGAGCGGCTTCACCGGCCCTCCCCTGCTTCCCCTGTAGATGCCAGGTCCTGGCGCACCATGTCCTCCAGCCATGCGGATGTCTCGTGAGCGGGTGCGAGGTCGCGCTGCCACGCCCGTCGGGCCTGGTGGGCGACCAGCGGCCGGGCGGTGAGCCGTTCGACCCAGACCGCCACCAGCTCGTCGATCTGGTCGGGCGGCACGACCCGGGTGAGCAGGCCGGTGGCGGCCGCCTCCTGGCTCGACACCGGAGCGCCGAGCGTGGCCACCTCCACGATCCGGCGGGCCGAGAGGGCGCCGGCCAGGTAGGGAGCCGGCACCGGGTAGTTGCCCATCGCCGCCTCGGGCAGCGTGAACGTCGCCGCCGGGGTACCGAGCGCCACCGGGCAGCAGCGCACCAGGGCCACCCCGGCGCCGAGCACCGGAGCCTCGACCCGGGCGATCACGAACAGCTCGACGCCGCGCAGGTGGTCGAGCAGGCGGCTCGACGCCACCACCGGGTGGGCCCCGATCTCGCTGCGGTCGCCGCCCGCGCAGAACACCGGGCCGTTGGCGCCGAGGACCACCAGCGGGTGGCGGCCGCGCTGGATCTCGTCGAGCGCGTCGATCAGCTGGTCGACCAACTCGTGGGACAGGGCGTTGCGCTTCTCCGGGCGGTCGAGCCGCAGCTCCACCCACCCGTCGTGTGCTCGCTTCTCGATCAACAAGCAGCGTCCCCCCGCTGGATGTGGAGCCGCATCCGTCCCTGCAGCTCGACGAGGCGCCACCAGAGGATGCCGGTGCCGGCACCGTCGGCGACCACGCGTCCCCGGGCACCGCTGGCCTGCCAGGCGGCGACGCCTTCCTCGCACGCCAGGACCAGGGGGCCGTCCAGCTCCCGGCCGAGCTGCCGGAGCCGCTCGGCGCGCCAGTGCGACGGTTCGAGCATCCGGGTGGGGCGCCCGGCGCGCTCGCCGGCGAGGAGGGCGACAAGTCGATCCTCGGTGTGGGCGTCGCAGCAGAGCACGACGACGTCGGCTCGCAGCAGACCCCCCGCCCGCAGCCCGTCGGCCAGGTAGCGGCTACGGCGGTCTACCCGCTCGCCGATCGGATCGGCAGGCACCACGGCAGCCATCGCCATGCGATTGATCTTAAACTATTAGAGGATTTAGGGCAATCGGAACGTCAGCCCTGGAAGTACGCCCCGGCACCCTTCACGCCCCGCTCCCGGAGCACGGCCCGGACCTCGTCGAGGTCGGGGTCGGTGTGGGCCAGGGCGTTGAACGACGCCGAGCTCCGCACGGCCTCCCGGAAGCCGGCCCGCTCGTAGACGGCGTTGATCGCTTCCTTCTTCATGCGCAGCACCCCGCTCGGGACCCGGGCGATCTGCGCCGCCAGGCCCGCGACCGTGGCGTCCAGCTCGGCGGCCGGCACGGAGCGGTTGGCCCAGCCCAGCTCCGCCGCCTCCCGCCCGGTCAGCGAGCTCATCGGCACGAAGCTCAGCTCCTTCGCTCGCCGGAGGCCCACGTAGAGGGCCATCGCCGGGCCGATCACTCCCCCACCCAGCGGGAGCGGCCAGCCGACGGTGGCGTCGTCGGCGACCACCACCAGGTCGGCGCACGAGCACAGGGCCACGGCGATGCCGAGGCAGTGGCCGTGCACCTGGGCGATCACCGGCTTGGGGGCGTCCCAGAGCCGGAGGAACTGGCCGTAGCGCTCGTCGAGCATGTGGTTGCGGTCGTCGAGGGCGCCGCGGTCCGGGCCACCGGCCGCGCCCGACATGTCCGCCCCGGCACAGAAGGACGGCCCCGCACCCCGGACCACGATCACCTTCGCGGCCGGGTCGCGGGCCAGCTCGTCGACGCCCTCCAGCAGGAGGTGGATCATCCGGTCGTCGAGGGCGTTGCGCTTGGCCGGGCGGTTGAGCGTCAGCGTGGCGACGCCGTCCTCACCCACCCCGGTCAGCACCAGGGCCTCGTCGACCTCGTCGACCTCGTCGGCCATCAGGGACGGCGGCCCATCGTGTGGCGCCGGGCCACCTGCTCGGCACCCTCCTGGTCACCCGACTCGATCAGCCCGATGAGCAGGTCGTGGTCGGCCAGTCCGGCCCGGCGGTACCCGGCGTCGGCGATCGGCGCGTCGACCACGCCGTGCACGCCGGCCTCGTCGAGCCGCTCGTCGATCCAGAGAGCCGAGTCCTCGGAGCAGAGGCGCTCCAGCGAGCCGACCACCAGGATCATCGTCTGGTTGCCGCAGCACGCCACCAGCTCCTCGTGGAACTTGCGGGCCAGGACCGTGTAGGACCGCAGGTCGTCGACTGCGGTCCAGGCCTCCTCGTGCACGGCCCGGAGCCGGGGCAGCACCTCGGTGACCCGGTCCTCCCGGGCGGCACAGAGGCCGGCGCACACGGGCTCGATGCGGCGGAGCGCCTGCACCACGTCCTGCGCCCCGGCGTCGACCGAGCGCAGCACCGTCTGCATCACCAGCGCCGCCGACGACGCGTGGGGCCGCCGCGCCACCGAGCCGCCGTACTTCCCGCGGCGCACCTCGATGAGGCCCTCGGCCTCGAGGATCCGCAGCGCCTCCCGGAGCGACGGCTTGCTGACGCCGAACTCGGCCAGCAGCTCCTCCTGCTTCGGGAGGATCTCGCCGTCGGCGATGTCGCCCACGATGATGCGCTCCCGGAGACGATCGGCCACCAGCTCGGCCACACTGGCCACGCGCACCGTGCTCGTCCCCTCGCCTTGCGTTGCCGGTGACGGCCAATTCATCTAAAACATCTTAAACTACAAAGGCTCAAGACGGGTAGCGCGGCAGCGACGAGGGGACGATCACACCGGTGGACCAGATCTCGATGCCAACCGTGGACACGTCGCAGCGCGAGGTCTGGGAGCAGCCGGAGCTCGTGCTCGGACCGCTGATGCGCGACGGCGTGCGGGCGGCACGCACCACCTCGCCGCCCGGGACGATGCTCCTGGGAGCCGACACCGTCCACGCCGCCTTCGGCGACAACCGCCTCGGGGCCCCCTCGGCCGAGCTCCTGGAGCGCACCGGCTGGGACGAGGGCCCGTTCGTCGACTGGTTCCGCAACGCCACCGTCCACATCGACCCGCCCGACCACACCCGGCTGCGGGCGCTGGTCAGCCGGGCCTTCACGCCCCGGTCGGTGCAACGGTTCCGGGACACGGCGGAGCGGATCGCCGAGGACCTGTGCGACACCGTCGAGCCCGACGCCGACTTCGACTTCACCAACCGGTTCGCCCGCCTGCTGCCGCTCCGGGTGATCTGCGAGCTGCTCGGGATCGACGACGTGGACGCCGAGCGGGTCGGGCGCTGGTCGTCGACCCTCGGCGAGGCCATGAGCGCCTCGTCGGTGGCCATGCAGAAGATCGCCGACGACGCCACCCTCGCCTTCACCGACTACACGGACGCGGTGATCTCCCACCGCCGGGCCAACCCGAGCGACGACCTGCTCACGGTGCTGATCCAGGCCGAGGAGGCGGGTGACCGCCTGAGCCACCGGGAACTGGTGATGCTCATGGTGCAGCTGATCTTCGCCGGTCACGAGACCACGCAGACGCTGCTGAGCACCGGCATGTGGCGCCTGCTCCAGCGGCCGGACCAGCTGTCCCTGCTCCGGGAGCAGCCCGACCTGATCCCCAACGCCGTCGAGGAGATGCTGCGGCTCGACCCGCCGGCCCTGGTCGTGGCCCGCATCCCCCGTGAGACGTTCGAGCTGGGCGGCACGGAGCTGACCGAGGGCGACTACGTGATGCTGTCGCTGTTCTCGGCCAACCACGACCCGAGCCGTTACGACGACCCCGACTCGCTGGATGTCACCCGGGAGGTCGACCGCCAGTTCGCCTTCGGGTTCGGGGCGCACTTCTGCGTCGGCAACCACCTGGCCCGCACCGAGGCCGCGGTCGCCTTCGAGGTGCTGCTGCGCCGCTTCGCCCACGTCGAGGAGTCGGGCACCTCGCGCTGGGCCGCCGACACGCTGCGGGGCCGGAGGGACGTCACGATCAGGGCTCGGCCTTGACCTCGACCTCGGGCTCGGGCTCGGCCTCGGGCGTCGCCTTCGTCGGGCTCGGGAACCTCGGCGGGGCGATGTGCCGGCGACTGGTGGCCGTCGGTCATCGGGTGGCGGCCTACGACGTGTCGGCCGACGCGCTGGCCGCAGCGGTCGAGGCCGGTGCGACGGGTGCGGGCTCGGCAGCCGACGCCGCCCGCGGAGCCTCCGTCGTGTGCGTGATGGTCAACACCGACGAGCAGGCGATCGAGGTGGTCACCGGACCCGACGGGGTCCTGGCGGGTCTGGCCCCCGGAGCCGTCGTGGTGCTGCACTCGACGGTCGCTCCCTCCACGGTCGACCGGCTGGCGGCTGCCTGCGAGCTGCTCGACGCCGGGATCAGCGGTGGCCCCGACCGGGCGGCAGCGGGCACGCTCGTGACGGTGGTCGGCGGGTCGGTGGAGGCGCTCGCCGTCGCCCGGCCCACGCTGGAGGCGTACTGCTCCGACGTGATCCACTGCGGTCCGTCCGGCACCGGGATGGCGGCCAAGCTGGCCCGCAACCTGGCCCAGTACGGGATCTGGTGCGCGCTGTTCGAGTCGATGCAGCTGGCCGAACGGGCGGGCGTCGACCTCGGGCTCTACGCCGACTACGTCCGGGCGTCAGGACTCCCGGAGAACCACGACGTGATCCTCGCCCGCGACACGGTCGACCCCGTCACCGACCCGGACCGGTTGACCCACCTCCGCTGGGCGGTGCAGCTCGGCCACAAGGACCTCGCCGACGCCTTCGAACTAGCCACCCGCCTCGGCTTGGAGGTGCCGTTCGCCCACCTCGCCGACACCACCTACGCCCGAGCGATGGGCCTCGACGACACCTGAAGCGCCGCAAGGACAGCGGAGGCGCATGCTGAGCTCCATGCGATGAGCCCTCCCGCCCGCAGCCGCGTCGAGGTCACGACCAGCCAGCAGCAGTGGCGAGCGTCCTCACGATCCGCCAGTCCCGCCACGGCGGCGGCCTCTACCAAGTCATCCCCGTCGGTGTCTTTCAACCCACCTCACCCGGTCCCACCGGCCAGACCGACGACCTCGACCTCTGGCGGTTCATCACCCGCGAATACAACGAGGAGCTCCTCGGGGCTCCCGAGACCACCGGCGACAACGGCCCCGTCGACTACGACGCCTGGCCCTTCCACCAGGCCCTCCAGAAAGCCAGGCAAGGCGGTGAGCTGCGGGTCTTCTGGCTCGGTGTCGGAATGGACCCCCTCAGCCTCGTCACCGACTTCCTCATCCGATGCAGGCCGCCGGCGCCGCCCTCCTCGAGCTCGCCTGGCATCACCGAGATTCCCTGACGCCCTAAGGAGCCGTCGGAGCCGCCCCATTCGGCTCATCCTTCGAGTAATTGACTAGCCGTAATTTATCGGCAAAGGTTGGCCCGGAGCATCACTCGACGCGGATGGGGGCGGTCCGATGACTGGTGGACGTGTAGCTCGCGGCTTGGTGGCGGTGAGCCTGACCCTGCTGTTGACCGGATGCTGGTTGCAGCCGGACTTCGACGGCGGGAGGACCCGCTGGAACCCGTGGGAGGAACGGATCACGCCCGCCAACGTGGCCAGCCTGGAGCAGGTGTGGTCGGTCGAGATCCCCACGACGAGGGGGATCATGCCCAACCCGCTCGTCTACGGCGACCGGGTCTTCCTCCCCACCGAGACCCTGGCGCCGATCCCTGGGCGCTTCTCGTCGTCGATCGGGGTCAGGGCCCTGGACGCGGCGACCGGCGACACGGTCTGGGAGCAGGCCGTCAACCCGCCCGAGGTGGTGGGCACCCCGTTCCACGACCTGACGTTCGTCGAGGGCGAGCTGTGGGTCGACTACCTGTCGAGCTCCGCCGAGGACTGCGAGGCCGACACCGTCCGGCTCGGCCGCGACGGCACCGTGATCGGCGAGGAGGAGTCGCAGGCGATCGGTGGGGTCATGCAGAGCAGGCGCTACGTGGTGCAGACGCTCCGGGACGGCTGTGGGCCCCTCCCCACCCCGCAGATCTTGTCCGTACGAGACAGTCGCACGCGGGAGACTCTGTGGACGGCGGCGGCGGGCAACTTCAGTACGTCCCTCCTCGCCGGCGACCTGGTGGTCACCGCCGCCGGCACCTTCCCGCTCGGCGGTTGCGGCGCCCCGACCTGCAACCCGATCTGGACGCACTCGGACATCGGTTCCCCCGTCGCGGCCGCAGCGGATACCGACGTGTTCTTCTACCACCCCCCCTTCGGCAGCGACGCGCCTGGTGACCTGGAAGCGATCTCCCGCGACACAGGAGCCCGCCAGTGGTCGGCCCGGTTCCCCGGGAGCAGGGCAGGGTTCGCCCTGGACGACGACCACATCTACGCCACACCGAACACCAACCGGACCCCCATGCTGCACGCCTACGACGTGGACGGCTGTGGCACCGCCACATGCGCGCCGGCGTGGCAGGGAACCGTCGGCACCGGTGAGAGCGGCCTTACGCCGACCGTGGCCGGCGATGTCGTCTACGTCCCCACGAGACAGGGCACGATCCATGCCTTCGCCGCCGACGGGTGCGGCCCCTCGTCCACCTGTGCACCGATCGCCACCATCGACAGCGGACTCGGTGACCACATCAGAGCCATGTCGGTGAGCGGTGGCCGGTTGTTCGTCGTGGCGTACACAGCGGAGCTGACCTACACGGTCACGGCCTTCGCTCCGATCGCGGCGTCCTGACCGGCGGCCGGCGCGGACCCGGTGCCTATGGGTGGGCTCCTCCGAGCTGTGCGTCTACTAGCCCAGGCGCCGGGCGCGGCGTTCGGCGGCGACGACGAACTCGGGCCACCGCGGGGCGAGCGCGGTGGGCAGGTCGTCGTGAGCCAGGGCCTGGTCCTCCACGAGGTGGACGGCCAGGTCGGTCGTCTCGGGTTCCAGCTCACGGTTGCGGGCGACGGTCTCGTGCCCGGTCCCCCGCAGGACGACGACGTTGTGGAGGAAGAGGACGTTGGCCACCAGCGGCCACTCGGGGGCGACGGCGACCGCCTGGTCCGGAGGGGAGCCGGCCTGCGACCGTGCGGTGCCGACGAACGCCGGATCGACGCCCAGGTACCGGACCCGGCCCACGCCGACGAACTCGGCCGCGGCGCGGCACATCGAGCAGGGCTGCTGGCTGCTCCACAGCACGCAGTCGCCCAGGTCGCGACTGGTCGGGATCTCCGCCAGGGCGTTCAGCTCGGCGTGCGCCAACGGGTTCCCCTGCAGGGCCCCGTCGCCGCCGGGCGGGTCGTAGGCCCGGTTCCGTCCCTCGGCGACCACCACGCCGGCCGCGTCGGTGAGCACCGAGCCGCAGGCCAGTCCCCCGGCCCGCAGGGTGCGATGGGCCAGTTCGAGGCAGCGCTGCAGCGGCACCCCCAACTCGACCCAGGCGGTGGCCAGACCCCTCACCCGTCGGACGCTACCTCCCGGAGGGCGGGCGTCGACCTCAGCCTCTACGCCGACTACGCCCGGGCGTCCGGACTCCCGGAGAACCACGACGTGATCCTCGCCCGCGACACGGTTACCCCGTCACCGACCCGGACCGGTTGGCCCACCTCCGCTGGGCCGTCGAACTCGGCCACAAGGACCTCGCCGACGCCTTCGAACTGGCCACCCGCCTCGACCTCCCCGTCCCCTTCGCCCACCTCGCCGACACCACCTACGCCCAAGCAATGGGCCTCGACGACACCTGACCCCAAGCCATCCCTGGTCGCAGCAGGTCACACTCGTTACACCCGGCTCAGACCTGCTGTATCACGGGAGTGTCATGCCCCGTCCGGGACCCTACGCCCGGGCCGCCACCCGGTAGGGCCGCTGCGCGTCAGCGTCAGGAGCCGGTCTTCTGCTATCGGCCTCGGCCACGCTCGGGAACCCCCTGGGGCCGCGAGGGCGCGACAGCAGAGGTAGACGAATATCTTGCTGCCGTTGAAGCGCAGCACCTCCCCTGTGTCCAGCGTGAGGAACAGGTCAGCGGTGGCAATCTTGCGGAGCCCTTTGTGACCCACGATCAGGTCGTAGGGCACGCCCACCCACGTCTTGGTCGGCATCATCCGGTCGCCGCTGCCAGTCGTTTCGGTCCAGACCAGACCACGATCGGCGATCGCGACGAACCCCTCGGTCCAGCCGCGACCTTCGCGCAACCGCATCAGTCCGTGGTCCTCGACGTCCTCGATCTCGAAGTCGCGGAGGATCTCTTTCTGGCGACGCCAGTCGGCGCGCGCCCTCTCGCTCACCACGGCACTAGCCGAAGTCGTCGAACTCGCCGGCTTTCGTGCCCGAGAGCCAGGTGGCGACCTCGGTGCGGGTGAAGCGGAGGATGGGCGAGGTGTTGCCGAGCTTGGAGTCGCGGACGCCGACGATGCCGTCGCCGAGGTCGGCTAGCTCTACGCATGAGCCGTTGTTGCTGAACGTGGACTTCCGCCAGGTCGTCATGATCGGGTCTCCCATCGTCGTGCTATCTCGCGGATGTAGGTGATCGAGTCTGTTGGTGACAGCGCCACCCGGCTGGCCGCGTCGAACACTTCGGCGAAGTACGACACCTCGTCGGCTTCGGTGATGAAGCGGGCGCCGCCGTAGCCCTCGATGCAGAGCGTCGGCGTCCCCCACGGGTGGGTGAAGATGCTGAAGCTGTCGAGCCGCCGGATCTCGTGCTGGCCGGCGTCGAAGGTGAGGATGCGGACCGTGACGTTCGGTAGCTCGGCGAGATCGGCCATCGTGTGGAGCTGCTCGGCCATGACGGTGGCGTCGCCGAGGCGGACGTGAAGCACCTGCTCGGCCTGGATGATGTCGTAGGCCAGGCTGCCGTCGCGCACCCGCTGCTGGCGGTGTTGCCGCTGGCGGATGTTCTGGCGGAGGTAGTCGTCGGTGACTCCGTGCAGGCCGACTTGGCGGACGATCGCCTCGACGTAGCCGGGCGTCTGTAGGAGGCCATCGATCACCTCGGGCTCGTGCTTGCGGATCGCCTCGGCCGACTGCTCGTTGGCGAGCAGCGTGGCCAGCCAGTCGGGGATCTCGCCGGCATCGACGGGCATCGAGGACAGCATCGCGGCAAGCTCGCTGAGGGTGACTCCGAGCGAGTCAGCGTAGGCGGCGCGCTGGCCGGGGCGAGGCGTCGAGTCGCTGCGCTCCCACTCGCCGACGGTCGTCCGGTCGACCCCGATCTCGTCGGCGACCTGTGCCTGCGTCTTGCCCAGCGCCTTGCGGGCTTCGATCAGCCTCGTCCTCCGCACGAACCCATCTTTACACCATCACAAGAGGTCCTAGGCAGGTTTCGTGCGGTCCGTCACGCTGGCACCGAACGTGACCGCCCCCGCACCGCGACACCGGTTGTGGGGTCCGAGGCGAGGAGAGGCGATGGGAAACCGACCGGGTGGCCCAGTGGAAGCGGCGGGCGCGGCGTACCGAGACGCGAAGGCCGACGCCTTCTACGCGGGGACGCTCCGGCTCCGGTTCCAGCGCCGCCGGCTGGAGCGTCGCAGCGACGACGCGAGCAAAGCCCGCCTGCTCGCAGTGGTCGACGAGCTGCGAAGGCGGAACAAAAGATGAACCGGTCCACGACCCACTCCGACATCGGCATCGAGGACCCCGGCTCCCGGGAGGAGCAGTCCCTGGGGAAGGGGTTCGTCATCACCTACGGGGCCGCCGATCGCATCTGGCACGACGTGTGCGGCAAGGCCGAGCCGCTACCCAACCTGAGCACCGCCACCGTCGAGCGCTACGAGGCGGCCCACCAGTGCGGATCACGTACATCGCCGTGGACGTCGCGGGGCTCGTCGTGAGGCGTCAGGCGGTGGATGAGGTGCACGTGCGGTGGCGGGTCGATGTGGGCGAGGAGCAGTCCATATGCCTCTTCGACCTCGACCTCGACGGGCGGACCACCTCGTTGACCACCACGGCCGCCAGAACCCTGCGGGACAAGCTCGCCGTGGCGATGGCGACGGTCGACCGATTCGCAGCCGCCGAGGAAACCAGAGCCGCACTGCGAGCCGCCGGAGAGGCTCTGGCGGAGGGCTGAGACCTCCGGGTCGTGCAGGACAGCCTCGGACAGCCCGTGCCGCCCAGCGGCATGCGCCTCGGAGGAGCACGGTCCCCGAAAGGCGCCACCGTCCCCACCGGGTCAGGAGCCCTCGGCTCTACCGGGGCACCC
>DATHJB010000224.1 GCA_035316325.1 Acidimicrobiales bacterium | reverse complement strand
GGCGCCCGGCCACCGTGGTGGCCGAGTGGGAGGCGGGCTCGTTGCACCCCCTCGCGGTGGCACCCACCGTGGCCTCGGCCGTCGCCGTTCGCACCGCGGATCCGGTGCCGCTGTGACCGTGACGTCGTCGCCCTCGGGGGCACTGTCGACCTCGGCGCTGTGGGACCGGCTCGTGTCGGTGGCGCTGGTGGGCACCGAGCGCAAGCCTCTGCCCGCCGACGTCGTGGCAGCGGTCGCGGCGCTGGTCGACGACCCGGCCCGGCCCGACGGCGCCGAAGCGGCCGGGACGGCGGCAGCAGAGCGGCGGCCGGTGGATGTGGAGGTGGAGGTGCTGACCGCGGCGGCGATCGTGGCGGCGCACCAGCGGGTGGGCCTGGTGCCACTGCACGGCGACGACGCCCCACCGGGGGCGGGACCGGACGACGACCGGCCCGAGGTGTCCTCGACCGCCGCCCAGCTCCTGTCGTTGCTGCTGGAGGGCCACGTCCGGGTGCTGGGCGGTCCCGTCGGGCTGGTCGAGGAGTGGCTCCGCCGTTGCCCGGCCGCCGGCCGCCGCCCGCCGGCACGGCTCCTGCCGGCGCTCCTCGACCACGCCACCCGGGTCCCGTCCCTCCGGTCGTCGGTGGTCGCGACCGGCGGGGCGCCCCTCGCCTGGCTGGGGCGGCACAACCCGGCCTGGTCGTGGGCGGCGGAGACGGAGACGGAGACGGACCGACCGTCCGTGCCCGCCGACGACGACGAGGTCTGGCGGATCGGCGAGCCGGCGGCCCGGCTGGCGCTGCTGACCGCCCGGCGGGCCACGGACCCGGCCGCGGCCCGGCACCTGGCCGAGGAGACGTGGTCGGGTGAGAGCGCGAAGGACCGGGCGCGGATCCTGGAGGTCATGCGCACCGGTCTGCACCCCGACGACGAGGCCTTCCTCGAGGCGAGTCTCGACGACCGCGCCGTGAGCGTCCGCGCGGTCGCGGCCGATCTGCTGGCCCGGCTGCCCGGCTCCGCGCTGGCGGCACGCATGGCCGACCGGGTCCGCCCCCTGGTGGGGCGGGGTCAGCCCGGCCTGGTCGGGCGGTTGCGGCGCCGGCTGGAGATCGCCCTCCCTGAGGCGATCGACGCGGCGGCACGCCGCGACGGGATCGTCGACGCCGGCGCCCCACCGGCGACCGGGAAGCGCACGTGGTGGCTGATCCAGCTGGTGGGGGCGACGCCCCTGACGTTCTGGACCGACGAGCTGGGCCTGTCCCCCGCCGCCGCCGTCCGGCAGGCCACCCCCGTCTTTGAAGGGAAACGACCTCATACGGGCGGTTTTCCTTCAAAGACGCCCGACCTGGTGCAGGGGTGGGTGAGGGCCGCCGGCCGCCACGGCGACCCGGTGTGGTGCCGTGAGCTGATGCGCGTCGCCCCCGAGCCGCGGCTGCTCGCGGCCCTGCCGGCCGAGCAGGCCCACGACCTGCTGCCCGTGGCCCTGGAGCACGCCGCCGAGCCGGCGCTGGCCGGGCTGCTGGCAGCCACGCCCGGTCCGTGGCCGGTGCTGCTGAGCCAGTGGGTCGTCCAGCGGCTGCGCGCCGGCAAGGACGCCGGGTCGGTCGACCGGGCCCTGACCGCACTGGCGGCGGCCGGCGACGTCGGCATCATCCCCGACCTCGAACGCTGGATCGACGACCTGAGGGTCCACGACCGCCGGCGGGCGACGCTGCCCCATGTGATCCACGCCCTGTCGATCCGTCACACCATCGCCCAGGAGCTGTCATGACAGACCCGACCGCCTCGACCCCCTCGACGCCGCCCGCCTCCCCCAACGGCGGCGACCCGGTCGACGAGGCGATCCTGCGGGCCCACGCCGAGATCGAGTTCGCGTCGGAGCTCGGCGCCCTCGACCGGGCCGACGACCGGCCCCGGCCGCCGAGCTGGCGGCTCTCACCCTGGGCGGTCGTGACCTACCTGCTGGGCGGGTCGCTCGACGACGGCACCGAGATCACCCCCAAGTACGTGGGCCAGCGCCGCCTGGTCGAGATCGCGGTCGCCACCCTGGCGACGGACCGGGCGCTGCTGCTGCTCGGCGTGCCGGGCACGGCCAAGACGTGGCTGAGCGAGCACCTGGCCGCCGCCATCTCGGGTCGTTCGACACTGCTGGTGCAGGGCACGTCGGGCACTCCCGAGGAGGCGATCCGCTACGGCTGGAACTACGCCCGACTGCTGGCCGAAGGCCCGACCCGGGCGGCGCTGGTGCCGAGCCCGGTCATGCGGGCGATGGAGCACGGCGCCCTGGTGCGCATCGAGGAGCTGACCCGCATCCCGTCCGACGTGCAGGATGCGCTGATCACCGTGCTGTCCGAGAAGACCCTCCCCATCCCGGAGCTCGACACCGAGGTGCAGGCCCGCCGGGGCTTCAACGTGATCGCCACCGCCAACGACCGCGACCGGGGCGTGAACGACCTGTCGGCGGCGCTCATGCGACGGTTCAACGTGGTCGTGCTGCCGCTGCCCGACGACCTCGACGACGAGGTGGCGATCGTCAGCCGGCGGGTGGCGCAGCTGGGCCGGGCCCTCGAGCTGCCGGTCGAGCTGAAGGACCTCGACGAGATCCGACGGGTGGTCACCATCTTCCGGGAGCTGCGGGCCGGGGTGACGGCCGACGGGCGCACGACGCTCAAGTCGCCGTCGAGCACCCTGTCGACCGCCGAGGCCATCTCGGTGATGACCAACGGGCTGGCCCTGGCGGCGCACTTCGGCGACGGCGTCGTCGGTGCCGCCGATGTGGCGGCCGGCCTGGTCGGCGCCGTGGTCAAGGACCCGGTGCAGGACCGGATCGCCTGGCAGGAGTACCTCGAGACTGTCGTCAAGGAGCGCAAGGGCTGGTCGGACGTGTACCGGGCCTGCCGGGAGCTGGGATGACCGGTGGCTGACGTCGCCGAGGTCGTCGTCCTCGGGATCCGGCACCACGGGCCGGGCAGCGCCCGGGCGGTGGTCGACGCCCTCGACCAGGTCCGGCCCGACGTCGTGCTGATCGAAGGCGCCCCCGAGCTGGACGCCGTCGTGGCGCTGATGGCGTCGCCCGGGATGCGGCCGCCCGTCGCCGGCCTGGTGTACGCACCGGAGGAGACACGGCGGGCCGCGTTCTACCCCATGGCCGTGTTCTCACCCGAGTGGGTCGCCGCCCGGTGGGCGCTGCGCCACGGCGTCGACGTCCACTTCGCCGACCTCCCCGCCGCCCACCAGCTCGCCCTCGACCACCACGCCGACCACGACGACCACGACGACGGCGATGACGACGACGACGGGCCGCCCCTCGAGGGACCGGACGACGATCGTGCGGCGGCCGAGCCGGGTGACCCGGGGGTCGACCCGATCTCGGTCCTGGCCGCAGCCGCCGGGTTCGACGACCCCGAACGCTGGTGGGAGGACGCCGTGGAGCACCGCCGCGGCGGCCTCGGCCGGTTCGTCGCCGTCGCC
>DATHJB010000223.1 GCA_035316325.1 Acidimicrobiales bacterium | reverse complement strand
GGAGGAAGGCGGCCGTCACAAGCCGTTCTTCTCGAACTACCGGCCCCAGTTCTACTTCCGTACCACCGACATCACCGGCTCCATCGCCCTGCCCGACGGCGTCGAGATGTGCATGCCCGGCGACAACACCCTCATGACCGTCGAGCTCATCAACCCCATCGCCATGGACGAAGGCCTGCGCTTCGCCATCCGCGAAGGCGGCCGCACCGTCGGCGCCGGCCGCGTCACCAAGATCCTGAAGTAGAGGACGAGATGGCTAAATCCACCGAGAAGCGGGTGCACGTCACCCTCGAGTGCACCTCGTGCAAGCGCCGCAACTACATCACCACCAAGAACAAGGTGAACGACCGCGAGCGCATCGAGATGAAGAAGTACTGCCGCTGGGAGCGCCAGCACATCCTCCACAAGGAGACGCGCTAGCCCGCGCCAGCGGCACCTCACATTTCCAGGTAACGCCCAGAGTGAACGGGAGGTCAGAAACGCCGATGCCGCGGAGCGAGGCTGATCTGATCGCCGCCGCTCAGGATGGCGACCGCGAGGCGTTCGACGATCTCGTAAGAGCCACCTATGCGGATACCTACACACTCGCTTACCGGCTCACCGGGAATGAGGAGGATGCACGGGATGTCTCCCAGGAGGCGTACCTGCGGGCATATCGCGCCATCGGCCGCTTCCGAGGCGACGCGCAGTTCTCGACGTGGATGTACCGCATCACGGCCAACTGCGCGGCCACGTACCTCGGGCGTCGCTCCCGCCACCGCCACGATGTCCTCGACGACACCGTCCCGGTGGCCGACCCTCGCACCGACCACGACCCCCAGCTGCGGGCCGACGCCAGCGACCTCCGCGACCGCCTGGCCCTGGCGCTCGACGAGCTCCCGCCCCGGCTGCGTGCGGTCGTGGTGCTGCGCGACCTCTACGACCTACCCCACGAATCGATCGCGGCCGAGCTCGGCATCTCCGAGTCGGCCGCCAAGGTGCGCCTCCACCGGGCGCGCAACAAGCTGCGTGAGCAGGTGTTCGGGCGTCGCGACGACCGTGAGGACGGAGCGAGCCATGCGCTCTGACACCGAGAGAGGATCACACGATGCAGTGTGACGAGTTGACCGACGATCTCGCGGGCGTCGCCGACGGCGCTGTGAAGCTGGGTCGCACCCACCGTCGCCACGTCGAACGTTGCCTGCGCTGCCAGGCCGAGCTGGTGCAGCACCGCAAGCTCCTGCGGGCGCTGCGGTCGATGCGCACCGAGGTGCTGGAGCCCGCGCCCGGCCTGCTGGCCGACATCCTGGCCGGACTGGAGGGCGTCGGCGAGCGCCACGCCATCCGCTCGCTGCTGTCGGGACGGCGTGTCGCCTACCTGGGCGGACTCGCCGCGGCGACGGCTGCAGGGGCCGTCGGCGCCATCGTCTTCACCACGCGCACCCGCCGGGCGCGCCTCGTCAGCTGACGGCCGCCTTTCTCTCCTCCGGCGTCCAAGCGACTTCATCCCCCGCGCGCCCGGGCTGTAGAGTGTCACGGTTACCCCCAGAGGGCAGTAGCTCAACTGGCAGAGCAGCGGTCTCCAAAACCGCAGGTTGGGGGTTCGAGTCCCTCCTGCCCTGCTCTCCCGCAACTCCTCACCCGAGGGCCTTGCCATGGCAATGAACCGACAGACCAAGCGCATGCTGCAGCGCCAAGGACAGCTTGACGCCGAGGGCCAGCCTTCGGCGCGCAAGCGCCCGGCGCCCCAGCAGCCGCGCTCCGAGGCACGTGAAGGCCGGACTGGTCCCATCCAGTTCGTGCGGGAGGTGCGCGGGGAGCTGCGCAAGGTCGCCTGGCCGACGCGCTCCGAAGTACGGAACTACTCGATCATCGTGCTGGTGGCGGTGGTCATCCTGACCGCATACATCTCCTCGCTGGACTTCGCGTTCGGCGAGGTGATCTTCGAGCTGTTCGAACGATGAGCGACATCCACACTGACATGCCGACTGAAGACGACACGACCGACAACGAGGCAGAAGAGCCGACTTCGGAGACCCCCGAAGCCTCGGACGATGTAGAGACCCCCGACGAGGCGGTTGAATCGGCCGCAGGCGGCGACGAAGTCGCCTTGCCGGAGGCAGAGAACAGCGACGACCCCGAAGTCATTTCCGACGAGGAGCTGCTCGCGCAGGCGGCGGCTCCGATCGACAACCCCTTCACCCGGCCGGGCCGCTGGTTCGTGGTCCACACCCAGTCGGGCTACGAGAAGAAGGTCAAGCAGAACCTCGAGGCCCGCATCTCGTCGATGAACGCCGAGGACGCGATCTACGAGGTCGTGATCCCCATGGAGGACTACGTCGACCTGCGCAACGGCAAGCGGGTCGTCGCCCAGCGCAAGATGTTCCCCGGCTACCTGCTGGTGCGCTCGGAGCTCGACGACAAGGCGTGGTTCGTCATCCGCAACACGCCGGGCGTCACCGGGTTCGTCGGCCAGGGCGCCAAGCCCTCGCCGCTGCCCCGCCGCGACGTCGAGGCCTTCCTCATGCCGAAGGACTCGGGCGAGCAGGTCACCACGAGGTCGAAGCCCCGCATGGAGTACGAGGTGGGCGAGACCGTCCGGGTCAAGGAAGGGCCGTTCGCCGACTTCTCCGGCGAGGTCATCGAGATCAACGAGGACCAGCTCAAGCTCAAGGTCCTGGTCAACATCTTCGGCCGGGAGACCCCGGTCGAGCTGGAATTCGGCAAAGTCGCCAAGCTGTAGAAGCAGGAGTCGAAGGAACCCCAAATGGCCAAGAAGAAGAAAATACTGGCCGTCGTCAAGATCCAGATCCCCGCGGGCCAGGCCACACCGGCCCCGCCCGTCGGTACCGCGCTCGGCCCCCACGGCGTGGCGATCATGGATTTCTGCAAGGCCTACAACGCGGCCACCGAGCCGCAGCGCGGCACGATCGTCCCGGTCGAGATCACCGTCTACGAGGACCGCACGTTCACGTTCGTCCTGAAGACGCCGCCCACGCCGGTGCTGCTGCGCCAGGCCGCGGGCCTCGACAAGGCGGCCGAGAACCCGGGCCGGGAGACCGTCGGCAAGGTGACCGACGCCCAGCTCACCGAGATCGCCGAGATCAAGATGCCCGACCTCAACGCCTACGACATCGAGGCCGCCAAGCTGCAGGTCGCCGGCACCGCCCGCTCGATGGGCATCGACGTCGCCCGCTAGTTCGTAACACCAGAGGCTGGACCGGGAGCACCTCGCCCGGCCGCCGTACCAACGAGGGAGCCGACATGGCGAAAGGCAAGAAGTACACCGACGCGCTGAAGCGCTTCGACCGCGAGGGGATGCACGGGCCGTCCGAGGCCGTCGACCTCGTGAAGTCCCTGGCGAACGCCAACTTCGACGAGACCGTCGAGCTGGCCGTGCGGCTGGGCGTCGACCCCCGCAAGGCCGACCAGATCGTGCGTGGCACGGTCGGCCTGCCCTCGGGCACCGGCAAGGACGTCCGCGTCGCGGTGTTCGCCGCCGGTGAGGCCGCCACCGCCGCCCGCGAGGCCGGCGCCGACATCGTGGGCGCCGACGACCTCGCCGCCCAGGTCGAAGGCGGCATGCTCGACTTCGACGTGGCCATCGCCACGCCCGACATGATGCCGCTCGTCGGTCGTCTCGGTCGGGTGCTCGGCCCCCGCGGCCTCATGCCCAACCCGAAGACCGGCACGGTCACGACCGACGTGGCCAAGGCGGTCGGCGAGTTCAAGGGCGGCAAGGTGGAGTACCGCACCGACCGCTACGGCAACATCCACGTGCCGGTCGGGAAGGTGTCGTTCACGCCCGATGCGCTGCTCGAGAACCTGCGAGCCGTGCTCGACGAGCTGAACCGGGCCAAGCCGGCGTCGTCCAAGGGCCGCTACATGAGGCGCATCGCTCTGTCGTCGACGATGGGCCCGGGAGTCAAGATCGACCCGGGCCGTCTGCGCGAGACCGCGGACGCTGCCTAGCGTCCGCACCCCACCGGACCGCTACGCTGGTCCGGCTTACAACCCACATCGCTCGCCGAAGACCTCCGGTGCCTCTCACGAGGCGTAAATGGGCAGTAGCCCGGCCTGGGTAGGCGGACTCCTCGACTCTCGTCTTGGCGTTCGCTCTTTGCGAGCGCCGAGAACCACGAGAGGAGGTGTCGATGGAGAATCCGAGAGCGGAGAAGGTTGCCGTCGTCGACGAGGTGCGCGAGCGCTTCGAAGGCTCGTCCGCAGCGCTTCTGACCGAGTACCGCGGCCTGGACGTGGGAGCTCTCGCCGAACTGAGGCGGGCGTTGCGCGCGGCGGGCAGCGAGTACAAGGTCTACAAGAACACGCTGGTGCGGTTCGCGGCCCGTGACGCGGGTCTCGACCTCGACGAGCTGCTGACCGGTCCGACCGCGATCGCCTTCGTCAACGACGGCGACGCCGTGACCGTGGCGAGGGCCCTGCGTGACTTCGGCCGCACCAACCCCGCGTTGGTGGTCAAGGGCGGCGTCATGTCGGGCGCACCGCTGTCTGCCGAGCAGGCACGGGCCCTGGCCGACATCGAGCCGCGCGACGTCCTGCTGTCCCGGTTGGCCGGAGGTCTGGCCGCACCGTTGCAGCAGTTCGCCGGCCTGTTGGAGGCCCTGCCCCGCAACTTCGCCTACGGCCTCAAGGCCCTCATCGACCAGCAGGGCGGTGCCCCCGAGGCGGCCGCCGACGCTGGCGCTCCTGACACCCCGACCGAGACCGACACCGAGGAGTAACCCCATGGCTACCAAGACCCTGAGCAAAGACGAGATCCTCGACGCGATCTCGAGCATGACCGTCCTCGAGCTGAGCGAGCTGCTCAAGGACTTCGAGGAGAAGTTCGGCGTGACCGCGGCGGCCCCCGCCGCTGTGGCTGCCGCCCCTGCCGGTGGTGGCGATGCCGCTGCCGCAGAGGAGGAGAAGGACGAGTTCGACGTCGTGCTGACCGCTGCCGGCGGCCAGAAGATCGCCGTCATCAAGGAAGTCCGTTCCCTCACCAGCCTCGGCCTCAAGGAGGCCAAGGACCTGGTGGAGTCGGCTCCCAAGGCCGTCATCGAGAAGGCCAACAAGGAAGACGCGGAGAAGGCCAAGGCTGCCCTCGAGGGCGCCGGCGCCACCGTCGAGCTCAAGTGAGCCCGGCGGCCTAGCCGCTATTCAGTCAGTCAGGCACGGCCCGGGACGTCCGAGGAGGACTGCCCGGGCCGGGCCGCGTCCGGGAGCGCCGTGCAGGACAGGCTCTCCAGGTCGTCTCGCTCGTCCCGGGTCGTCGCGCCCGACGACTCCGACGCCGACGCCGACTCCGACCCGGTCCCCTCGGGCAGGTCCGGGGTCTGCGAGGAGGGGACCCGCCAGACGTCGTCGGCGACCTCGTCCACCTCGACCCCGGCCTCCTCCAGTGCCTCCGCCTGGGCGGGGATGCCCGTGAAGAGGGCGGGACGCGGGACGCCGTCCATGCGCTGCGCGGCCCGGGCGATGCGTCCCTCGCAGCCCCAGAGGTAGCGCTCGACGTCCTCCACCGACACCCCCAGCCGGTAGACGGTGGCGAGGTTGCGGGTCTCGGCCAGCCGGTCGACGTGGAGGTAGTAGTCGACGTACTGGGTCTCCTGGTACGTGTCGGTGAGGATCAGGGCGTCGCTGCCGGCCACGTCGAGCGTCCGCTCCACCCGGGCGGCGTCCTCGATGTTGCCCCGCTGGCTGGCCCGTCGGTAGTCGACCACGCCGGTCATCAGCGGGATGGCGACCAGCGCCGCCACCGCGCCCCAGGCCATGCGCACGTGGCCGGGGTAGTGCTGCTGCGACCAGTGGATCATCCCCTCGAGCCCCAGCCCGAGGAACACCGCCAGCACGAACAGCAGCGGGAGGAAGAACACCTCCACGTCGAACACGTTGTAGTTGGTGGCGAAGACCGCCGACAGCAGTCCCAGCGACATGAGGTGGATGGAGACGTCGCGGTGGGGCTTGTCGGCGCGCAGCCCCCGCCAGATGCCGTAGGCGATCGGCGCCTGCAGCAGGAGGTACTCGGCGCCGACGATCTCGCCCAGGAGCGGCAGGCGGTACTGCAGGAGGTCGAAGACCCCGAAGCCCCACATCTCGTCCTTGAACTCGCCGCCGCGCACCAGGTCCCACAGGTCGGCGAAGCCGCGCAGGGGCACCTCGACGTAGCCGCCGACGTCGGACATGTAGAGCAGGTAGAGGTACGGACCCACGGCCAGCGCCACGAACAGCAGCACCCAGGGGGCGTTGCGCAGGGTGAGGGCCCGGCGCCGGTCCGACCACACGAGCCAGGCGATCCCCGGCATGGCGAGCACCGTCATCAGGTGGTGGCCGAACGACAGCGAGTAAATGGCGATGCCCGCGATCAGCCAGCCGTTGGCGGCGCCCATCCGCCACTTGGCGAGGCACAGCGTGACCGAGGCGGCGAAGAGGATGTGCAGCGTGTAGACCTCGGCGATCGACGCCTGGGTCCAGAACGTGGGGCTGACGGCGAAGGTGATCGCGGTGGCCGCCGCCACCGTGCGTCGCACCCCCAGGATGCGCAGCAGGCGGAACAGCACGGTCACCGCGGCGGCGCCGAGGGTGGCGGAGAGCAGGTTGGTCTTCCAGGCCGCGGTCCCGAAGGGGACGATGGTGCCCCAGAGCTGGATCAGCGCCACCCACACCGGCTCGCCCGTGGCGTGCGGCACCCCGCCGGTGACGCTCATGTACTGCCACTTCACCACGTCGCCGCTGTAGCCGATGCCCGGCAGCAGGGATCGCTGGTAGACGACCATGGCGACCGCCGCGACGGCGGCCGTGAGCACACGGTCTCGGCGGCGTTGGACGGCGGGATCGTCGACGGCGCGCGAGGCCCAGGCCCCGACATGGCGGGCAGCGGTCTCGGTGGTCTCGGTCAGCATGGTGGGCGCGGCAGGGGGAAGCAGCGTCATGGCGGAACGAGTCAAGACGATAGGTCACCGACGTACGTGGATGGACGCGCTCCGTGCTGAACTTCTCGTGACGGGAACCCCAACCCTTGACCTCGGGGAGCCTCTGGGCTTACCCTCCCTCACAGTTTGAGACCGTTTCCGCCGGGCCAGGTGGAGACGGACCAAACGCGGGTTGCCCTTACGTGGGGTGAGGGTTTAACATGGCGTGTTGCCGTGCGTTCCCGGGTTTGTAGCGCTGATCTCTTGTTGGGGTTCCAGCGCGCCCTCGTCGGGTTCAGCGGCTCTGTCTCCCCTGGCTCGCCGACCTGTGTGCTCTAGGTCGTCGTTGCCGCTCGAACGCTCGATCGAGGAGTGAATCCTTGCCCACTCGCACCCGGGATCGGTACTCGTTCGCGAACATCGATGAGGCCTTGTCACTACCCGACTTGGTCGCGATCCAACGCGAGTCTTTCCGATGGTTCGTCGAAGACGGCCTGAAGGAAACCTTCTCCGACATCTCACCCATCCGTGACTTCACGGAGACCCTCCAGCTCGAGCTGGAGTTCGACCCCAACGACGAGGACCTGCGGCCGCCCCCCAAGTTCTCGGTCGAGGAGTGCAAGGAGAAGGACATGACCTTCTCCGCGCCCATCTTCGTGCGTGCCCGCTTCATCAACGCCGCGACCGGCGAGATCAAGGAGCAGACGGTCTTCATGGGTGACTTCCCCATGATGACCGACAAGGGCACGTTCGTGATCAACGGCACCGAGCGCGTCGTCGTGTCGCAGCTCGTCCGGTCCCCCGGCGTCATCTTCGAGCCCGGCGAGCGCTACCGCCTCCGCAACCTGGCCAAGCACCAGCTCGTCAAGGGCACCATCCACCCCTACCGCGGCGAGTGGATCGAGTTCGACGTCGAGCAGAAGCCCGGCAAGGACGTCACCGCCGGCACCCGCGTCGCCCGCAAGCGCCGCCTGAGCCTCTTCATCCTGCTCCGCGCCCTCGGCTACGACGACGAGAACGCCCCCGGCTTCCTCGAGGCCTTCGTCCGCGAGTTCCCCTTCCTGGAGGGGCAGTGGGAGAAGGACCGTGACCTCGCCCCCACGCAGGACGAGGCGCTGGTCGAGATCTACAAGCGGGCCCGCCCCGGCGAGCCGCCCTCGGTCGAGTCGGCCCGGGTGTACTTCAAGAACGCCTTCTTCGAGCCCCGTCGCTACGACCTCTCCCGGGTCGGGCGCTACAAGCTCGACCGCAAGCTCGGGCCCGAGGTCCAGAAGCTGGCGGCCATGTTCCCGATGCTCGAGGAGCGCGGCCTGCTCGACCGCCCCGAGCCGGGCCAGTCGGTGCTCAGCCGGTGCGAGGTGCTCGCCACCCTCACCTACCTGCTCCACCTGGTCAACGCCGAGCCGGGCTACCGCCTCGACGACCAGGACCACTTCGCCAACCGCCGCATCCGGTCGGTGGGCGAGCTGATCCAGAACCAGGTGCGCATCGGCCTCTCCCGCATGGAGCGGGTGGTCCGTGAGCGCATGACGACGCAGGACGTCGAGGCCATCACGCCGCAGACGCTGATCAACATCCGCCCGGTGGTCGCGGCCATCAAGGAGTTCTTCGGCACCAGCCAGCTCTCCCAGTTCATGGACCAGGTCAACCCGCTGTCGGGCCTGACCCACCGGCGGCGGCTGTCGGCGCTGGGCCCGGGCGGCCTGTCCCGGGAGCGGGCCGGCTTCGAAGTGCGAGACGTGCACTTCAGCCACTACGGCCGCATGTGCCCGATCGAGACGCCGGAGGGCCCGAACATCGGCCTGATCGGCGCCTTGTCCACGTACGCCCGGGTGAACGACTTCGGCTTCATCGAGTCGCCGTACCGCAAGGTCAACCAGGGTCAAGTCACCGACGACATCGTGTGGCTCACGGCGGACGAGGAAGAGGACTACGTCGTCGCCCAGGCCAACGAGCCGCTCGACAAGAACCACGTGTTCCGCAACGAGCGCGTGCTGGTCCGCCGGTCGCCGCAGGCGGCCACGCTGGAGAACCTCCGGGCCCAGCTCGAGCGGGAGACCTACTTCGCCGCCACCACGGACATCTCCGCGGTGCCGCCGATCGAGGTCCAGCTCATGGACGTCTCGCCGAAGCAGATCGTCTCGGTGGCCACCTCGCTCATCCCGTTCCTCGAGCACGACGACGCCAACCGTGCGCTCATGGGCGCCAACATGCAGAAGCAGGCCGTCCCGCTCGTGCGGGCCGAGGCTCCGTACATCGGCACCGGCGTCGAGGCCCGTGCGGCCCGCGACGCCGCCGACATGATCGTGGCCGAGGACGACGGCGTCGCCACCGAGGTGAGCGGCGACATCCTGGCGGTCGACTACGCCCGCTCGGGTCGCAAGGTCTACAAGCTCCTCAAGTTCGAGCGCTCCAACCAGGACACCTGCATCAACCAGAAGCCCCGCGTGGCCGAGGGCGACAGGTTCCGCAAGGACGACGTGCTCGCCGACGGGCCCTCCACCGACGGTGGCGAGCTGGCGCTCGGCAAGAACCTGCTCGTGGCCTTCATGCCGTGGGAGGGCTACAACTTCGAGGACGCGATCATCCTGTCGGAGCGCCTCGTGCGCGACGACGTGCTCACCTCGATCCACATCCACGAGCACGAGATCGACGCCCGCGACACCAAGCTCGGGCCCGAGGAGATCACGCGCGACATCCCCAACCTCTCCGAGGAGATCCTGAAGGACCTCGACGAGCGGGGCATCATCCGCATCGGTGCCGAGGTCGGCGCCGGCGACGTGCTGGTCGGCAAGGTCACACCCAAGGGCGAGACCGAGCTCACCCCCGAGGAGCGGCTGCTCCGGGCGATCTTCGGTGAGAAGGCCCGCGAGGTGCGCGACACCTCGCTGAAGGTGCCGCACGGCGAGTCCGGCAAGGTCATCGACGTCAAGGTGTTCAGCCGGGACGAGAGCCACGAGCTGCCCCCCGGCGTCAACCAGCTGGTGCGGGTCTACGTCGCCCAGAAGCGCAAGATCTCGGTCGGCGACAAGCTGGCCGGGCGCCACGGCAACAAGGGCGTCATCTCGAAGATCCTGCCGCTGGAGGACATGCCGCACCTGTCCGACGGCACGCCCGTCGACATCATCCTCAACCCGCTCGGCGTCCCGTCCCGCATGAACGTGGGACAGGTGCTCGAGGCCCACCTCGGCTACGCGGCCCGCTGGGGCTGGCAGGTCAACGGCACCACGGTGGGCGACGAGCCCATCCGCGGCACCGAGTCCAAGACCCGCCCGACCACGCCGCCGTCGACGCTCATCGCCACACCGGTGTTCGACGGTGCCCACTGGGACGAGGTCGAGCAGGCCGGCAAGCACCCGACGATCCAGACGATCTTCCACAACCTGCGGCCCGAGTCGCCCGACGGCGAGCGTCTGATCGGGCCCAACGGCAAGGTGCAGCTCTACAACGGCCGCACCGGCGAGGCCTACGACCAGCAGGTCACGGTCGGGTTCATGTACATCCTGAAGCTGGCCCACCTCGTGGACGACAAGATCCACGCCCGGTCGACCGGCCCGTACTCGATGATCACGCAGCAGCCGCTGGGCGGGAAGGCCCAGTTCGGTGGTCAGCGATTCGGTGAGATGGAGGTGTGGGCCCTCGAGGCCTACGGCTCCGCTTACTGCTTGCAGGAGCTGCTGACGATCAAGTCCGACGACGTCCTCGGCCGCGTGAAGGTGTACGAGGCCATCGTCAAGGGCGAGAACATCCCCGAGCCGGGGATCCCCGAGAGCTTCAAGGTTCTCATCAAGGAGATGCAGGCCCTCTGCCTCAACGTCGAGGTGTTGGCGCAGACCGGCGAAGAGATCGAGATGCGCGAGCTCGACGAGGACGTCTTCCGCGCCGCCGAGGAGCTCGGCATCGACCTCAGCCGTCCGGAACGGGGCACCGACGAAGACGACGAGCGCCGCCGCGAGCGGACGAGCAGCTTCTAGTGACCACCCGCACCCAACTCCACGACATCAGCACGAGCACGGCAATGGAGCACTTCGATGCTTGACGTGAACGACTTCAGCCAGCTCAGGATCGGGCTGGCGACGGCCGAGACCATCCGCCAGTGGTCGAACGGCGAGGTCAAGAAGCCGGAGACCATCAACTACCGCACCCTCAAGCCCGAGAAGGACGGGCTCTTCTGCGAGAAGATCTTCGGTCCGCAGAAGGACTGGGAGTGCTACTGCGGCAAGTACAAGCGTGTCCGCTTCAAGGGCATCATCTGCGAGCGCTGCGGCGTCGAGGTCACGCGCTCGAAGGTCCGCCGCGAGCGCATGGGCCACATCGAGCTGGCCGCCTCGGTCGTCCACATCTGGTACCTGCGGGGCACCCGCTCCTGGCTGGCCTACCTGCTCTCCGGCACCGAGGTGCGCGAGGAGCTCAAGGCCAAGCAGCTGGAGAAGGTCATCTACTTCGCGGCCAACCTCGTCACCTGGGTCGACGTCGACAAGCGCCACGAGGAGCTGTCGAACCTCGAGAAGGAGATGCTGGCCGAGAAGGAGGAGATCGACCGCGAGCGCGAGCTCGAGCTGGCCAAGCGCATGGAGGGCCTGGAGCAGGAGATCACCGCTCTCGAGGCCGAAGGGGCCAAGGACGCCGACCTGCGCAACCGCCAGAAGGCCGCCGACAAGGACCTGGCCGTCATCCGCGAGCGCTACGACGAGGAGCTGGACCTGGTCCAGCGCGCCTACGACGAGTTCCGCGACCTGCACCCCCGCAAGATCCTCGAAGACGAGATGCTGTGGCGCGAGCTGCGCGACCGCTACGGCGCCTACTTCGAGGGTGGCATGGGCGCCAATGCCCTGAAGCAGCTGATCAACCGCCTCGACTTCGACGAGGAAGAGGTCAAGCTCAAGGACCTCATCGACCCGTCGACCGGTGGTCGCCCGCTCTCGGCCCAGCGCAAGCAGAAGGCCATCAAGCGGCTGAAGATCGTCTCGGCGTTCAACCGCCGCGACGACCGTGGCAACCGGGTGAACGACCCGCGGGCCATGATCCTCGACGTCGTGCCGGTGATCCCGCCGGAGCTGCGCCCGATGGTGCAGCTCGACGGTGGCCGCTTCGCCACGTCCGACCTCAACGACCTGTACCGCCGGGTCATCAACCGCAACAACCGCCTGAAGCGCCTGCTCGACCTCGGTGCCCCCGAGATCATCGTGAACAACGAGAAGCGCATGCTGCAGGAGGCGGTCGACGCCCTGTTCGACAACGGCCGTCGCGGCCGTCCCGTCACGGGTCCCGGCAACCGCCCGCTCAAGTCGCTGTCCGACATGCTCAAGGGCAAGCAGGGCCGGTTCCGCCAGAACCTGCTGGGCAAGCGCGTCGACTACTCCGGCCGTTCGGTCATCGTGGTCGGCCCGTCGCTCAAGCTGCACCAGTGCGGCCTGCCCAAGCTGATGGCGCTGGAGCTGTTCAAGCCCTTCGTGATGAAGGCCCTGGTCGACCGCGAGCTGGCGCAGAACATCAAGTCCGCCAAGCGGATGGTCGAGCGCCGTCGTCCCCAGGTGTGGGACGTGCTCGAAGAGGTCATCAAGGAGCACCCGGTCCTCCTGAACCGGGCGCCCACGCTGCACCGCCTCGGCATCCAGGCGTTCGAGCCGGTGCTGGTCGAGGGCAAGGCCATCCAGATCCACCCGCTGGTGTGCACCGCCTTCAACGCCGACTTCGACGGCGACCAGATGGCCGTCCACCTGCCCCTGTCGGCAGAGGCCCAGGCCGAGAGCCGGGTCCTCATGCTGTCGGCGAACAACGTGCTCAGCCCGGCCCACGGCCGCCCGCTGGTCACGCCGACGCAGGACATGGTGATCGGCGCCTTCTACCTGACCGCCCACGTCGTGGGTGCGCCGGGCGAGGGCAAGGTGTTCGGCAACCGCTCCTCCATGGAGCGGGCGCTCGACGCCGGCGACGTGCACCTCCACGCCATGGTCAAGCTGCGGCTGTCCAAGCGCGAGGTCATGGAGGAGATCGAGGAGGGCCTGCGCGAACCGGCTGACGCCGACGAGCCCAAGCCCATCTTCCGGGAGAGCACGGTCGGCCGCTTCATCTTCAACCGGGCGCTGCCGCTCGGGTTCGGCTTCGTCGACGAGCCCGTCAAGAAGAAGAACATGGGCGAGGTCGTCGACCGGCTGGCCAACGACTACCCCAAGGCCGTCGTCCAGCGCAGCCTCGACCAGCTCAAGGACCTGTGCTTCGGGTACGCCGCCAAGTCGGGCCTGACGATCTCCATCGAGGACGTCAAGACGCCGGAGAGCAAGAAGGGCATCCTCGAGCGCTACGAGAAGGAAGCCGAGAAGGTCGAGACCCAGTTCCGGAAGGGCATCATCACCGACGGTGAGCGGCGCCAGAAGGAAGTGGAGATCTGGACGAACGCCACCGACGAGGTGCGCTCCGAGATGGAGAAGGGCCTCAAGGAGGAGCAGTTCAACCCCATCGACATGATGGTGGGCTCCGGCGCCCGAGGGAACATGATGCAGGTCCGGCAGATCGCCGGCATGCGCGGCCTCGTGGCCAACCCCCGAGGCGACATGATCCCCCGGCCGATCAAGGCGAACTTCCGCGAAGGCCTGTCGATGCTGGAGTACTTCATCGCCACGCCGGGCGCCCGGAAGGGTCTGGTCGACACCGCCCTGCGGACCGCCGACTCGGGCTACCTGACCCGTCGCCTCGTCGACGTGGCCCAGGAGCTGATCATCCGGGAGTACGACTGCCAGAAGGAGGGTGAGCCGATCCGCGGCCTCTGGGTCGAGGACATCGGCCCCGACCAGGCGGGCAAGCGCACCTACCTGGAGACCCGCATCTTCGGCCGCACCCTGGCCGTCGACGTCGAGCTCTCGCCGGAGAACCCCCACGAGGACTTCCGCGGGGTGACCATCAAGGCCGGCACCGAGATCGACGACTTCGCCATGGACGCGCTGCGCGACGACCCCAAGGTCGAGCGGGTGCGGGTCCGGTCGGTGCTCACCTGCCTGGCCGACTTCGGCGTCTGCGCCAAGTGCTACGGCCGTTCGCTGGCCACCGGCAAGACCATCGAGATGGGCGAGGCGGTCGGTGTCATCGCCGCCCAGTCCATCGGTGAGCCGGGCACCCAGCTGACGATGCGGACGTTCCACACCGGTGGCATCGCCGGCACCGACATCGCCGGTGGTCTGCCCCGAGTGGTCGAGCTGTTCGAGGCCCGGTCGCCGAAGGGCAAGGCCACGCTGTCGCACATCTCCGGTGTCGTGCGCATCGCCGAGGACGAGGGCAAGGGCCGGGTGATCACGGTGGTCGCCGACGACGGCGCCGAGCACGCCTACATCGTGCCGTCGCTGGCCCGGCTCGAGGTGACCGACGGCCAGGAGATCCAGGCCGGCGACCCGATCGTCGACGGTCCTCGTGACCCGAAGGAGCTGCTGGAGATCCGCGGTGTGCGGGAGACCCAGCAGTACCTGGTGATCGAGGTGCAGCGCGTGTACCGCGACCAGGGCGTGTCGATCCACGACAAGCACATCGAGCTGATCGTGCGGCAGATGACCCGCCGGGTCGTCGTGCAGGAGCCCGGCGACAGCCGCTTCCTGCCCGGCGAGACGGCCGACGCCAAGGCCTACACCGACGAGAACAAGGTGCTGGTCCAGGAGAGCAAGGTCCCGGCCGAGGGTCGCCCGGTCATGATGGGCATCACGAAGGCGTCGCTGGCCACCGAGTCGTGGCTGTCGGCGGCCTCCTTCCAGGAGACCACCCGGGTGCTCACCGAGGCTGCGATCGAGTCGAAGTCCGACGGGCTCAACGGCCTGAAGGAGAACATCATCATCGGCAAGCTCATCCCGGCCGGCACCGGCATGGAGGTCTACCGGGACATCGGCACCAAGGCGCCGGAGTACCAGCCCATGTCCTACTGGTCGTCGGACCGCGAGGAGCAGGGCCTGGCCGAGTGGCTCACGGGCACCTACGAGAACCAGGAGGGCGACGCCCCGTCGGGCGACACCCGCGACCTGGCTGCCGTGGTCGGGCTCCCGTCGTCCGAGGACGCCGTCGAAGCCTGATCAACCTTTGACGGTGGCCGGCTGAGGGTGACCTCAGCCGGCCACCGCCGCGTCCAGGCACTGTTGGACGGCGTCCCGGTCGAGGCCGGTGATGCGCAGCCGCTTGCGGCGGCTGGAGGCGCCGGCGACCAGCTCGACCGGGGCATCGAGGATCTCGGCCAGGAGCTCCACCACCGCGGCGTTGGCCTTCCCGTCGACGGGTGGCGCCGTGACCCGCACCTTCAGGGCGTCGCCGTGCGGGCCGACGATCTCGCTGCGGCGGGCGCCGGGCTGCACGTGCACGGTCAGCATCACGTTGCCGTCGCGGTCGACGTCGAGCACGGTCGCCGACAGTACCGTCGCCGCCATGGAGACCACCGTGCTCACGATCCGCACCGGCACGCGGCCCAACGTGGTCGACATCACCGGCCCGGCCGCCGACTTCTGCCGGGGTCGGGGCGACGGGCTGCTGTCGGTGTTCGTGCCGCACGCCACCGCCGGCGTCGCCGTGATCGAGACCGGGTCGGGGAGCGACGACGACCTCCTGTCGCTGCTCGACGACCTGCTGCCCCGGGACGGCCGCTGGCAGCACCGCCATGGCGCACCGGGTCACGGCGCCGACCACGTGCTGCCGGCGTTCATCGCCCCGAGCGTGGTCGTCCCCGTCCTCGGCGGCCGCCCCGCGCTCGGCACCTGGCAGTCGGTCGTGCTGGTCGACACCAACGTCGACAACCCCGACCGGGAGGTCCGCCTGAGCTTCCTTCCCGGCTGACCACCCGGTTACGGTCGGGCCGATGTCGGAGAGGGGCGTGTTCCGCACGGTCGTGCTCGCCGCGTTCGTCGTGTCGGTGGTGCACTACACCGACAACTACGTGCGCTTCGACGAGTACCCCAACGACATGCCCGACACGGTCACCCGGCCGTCGATCTGGCAGGCCTGGGTGGTGTTCACCGCCTTCGGTGTGGCGTCGTGGCTCCTGTACGACCGGGGGCGGCGGCAGCTGGCGGCCGTCTGTCTGGCGGTCTACTCGGTGTCCGGCCTGATCGGCCCGCTGCACTACACGTCCGGGGCGCTGTCGGAGTTCGACGTCTTCCAGCACTTCAACATCGCCACCGACAGCCTGGCCGGCATCACCTGCCTCGCCCTCGCCGTCTGGCTCCTCACCCATCCCGCCCCCGCCGCCACCTCGTAGGCTCGGCCCACCCATGGATGTGCATCTGCGGCCGGTCCAGGAGGGCGACCTCGACGCCCTCGCCCGCTTCTCCCTGGATCCGGAGGCGGGCAGCGAGTTCGAGTGGGTCGGTTTCAAGGACCCGAAGGCGTGGCGGAAGCGCTGGGAGGAGGACGGCTGGCTCGGCACCGAGCAGTCGGAGCTCGTGGTCGCCCGCGCCGACGGCACCTTCGCCGGGGTCGTCAGCTGGAAGGACCGCACGCTGGGCAACGGCAAGGCGCTCGTGTTCGAGATGGGGATCATGCTGCTGCCCGAGCACCGCGGCCAGGGTGTGGGCACCGAGGCGCAGCGCCTGCTGGTCGAGTACCTGTTCGCCAACACGCCGGCGCACCGGCTGGAGGCCTTCACCGAGGTGACGAACCACGCCGAGCAGCGGGCCCTCGAGAAGGCGGGCTTCGAGCGCGAGGGCGTGATGCGTGGGGTGTTCTTCCGGGGCGGACGGTGGCGCGACAGCGCGATCTACGCCCTCCTGCGCGACCCCTCCTAGGACGTGCGCGGACAGCTCCGCCTCCTCAGAGCGAGGACGCGTACTTCTCGAAGGCCTCGAGCATCCGCTGGTTCTGTTCCGGCGTGCCGATCGAGATGCGGACGCAACCCTCGATGCCGGCGACGGTGCTGCGGTCGCGGACCTTGATGCCGGCCGCCTCCATAGTCCGGACGAGCAGCCGGGGATCGGGCGTCTCGACGAGCAGGAAGTTGGCGTCGCTGGGGTGGATCCGGGTGGCGCCCGGCGACGTCGCCAGCGCCACTTCGACGCCCGCCCGCTCCCGCAGGAGCAGGTCGATGTTGGCCCGGGCCCGGGCGACGCCCTCCGGTGACATCGCCGCGGCCACGGCCCGGATGGCGGTCTGCGTGAGCGGATAGGGCGCCAGGATGCGGCCGAGCAGCCCGACCGTCGTCGGGTGGGCGATCGTGACGCCGCAGCGCTCGCCCGCCAGGCTGTACTCCTTCGACAGCGTCCGCAGCACGACCAGGTTGGGGTGCGCGCCCAGCTCCCGGGCCAGCGACGGCTGACCGGAGAAGTCGACGTAGGTCTCGTCGGCCACGACCAGGGCCGAGCCGAGGAGCCGGTCGCACAGGCCCAGCACGTCCTCCCGGCGCGCCAGCCCCGAGGTCGGGTTGTTGGGCGTGCAGACGAAGACCAACTTCACGCCCGGCCGGGACCCCGCCGCAGCGAGGATCGCATCCACGTCGAGGTCGAACCGGCCGGCGTCGGTCCTCACCAGCGGCACCGCCACCACCGCGGCGCCCTGGATCTCCGCCGCCATCGCGTACATGGCGAACGCCGGCGTGTTGACGAGGATCGCGTCGTGCTCGGCCCGGCAGAACGCCCGCACCAGCAGGTCGATCGCCTCGTCGGCGCCCCGGGTGAACAGCAGCTGCTCCCGCGCGACGTCGTAGTGCGCCGCGAACCGGTCGAGCAGGTGCCCGGGCTGCGGCTCGGGGTAGCGGTTGAGGCCCTCGCTGGCGGCGTCGGCGGGGTACGGCGCGAACGGGTTCTCGTTGGCGTCGAGGAACACCTGCATGCGCTGCTCGCCCTCGGTGCGGGCCGAGCTGTAGGGCTGGAGGGCGGCGATGTCGGGTCTCGCCAACCGGGTGATCTCGTCCATCGGTAGGAGATGTACCGCATGCGGGCTCCGGCTGCGAACCGCCATTGTGGAAGCGATTCCATTGACATTCCCTGTTCCGGGGCATACGTTGCGGTGACAGGTGTGGAAGCGCTTCCACACATCGGGGGAACGGAGGGGGGTTCGGGGGGATGGCCACCATCGCCGACGTCGCGGCGAAAGCCGGAGTGGGTGCGGGCACGGTGTCCCGGGTCCTCAACGACAGCCCTCGCGTCAGCGCCGCCACTCGGGCCCGCGTGCTCGCCGCCATCGAGGCCCTCGACTACCGGCCCAACCCGATGGCCCGCGGCCTGTCCCGCGGCCGCTGCCAGACCGTCGGCGTGGTCGTGCCCTTCTTCACCCACGCCTCTGCCGTGGAGCGGCTCCGCGGCGTCGTCGCCCTGCTCGACACAAGCCGCTACGACCTCGTCCTCTTCAACGTCGAGTCGCCCGTCCACCGTGACGAGCACTTCGCCGCCCTCACCCGCCGCGACCGGGCCGATGGCCTGCTGGTCATGTCGCTACCACCGCCGAGCAGCGACCTCGAGCGCCTGGCCGCGGCGGGTGTTCCCGTGGTGCTGCTCGATGCCCGCGGCCCGACCGAGCACGCGGTCCCCCGTGTGGTGACCGACGACGTCGAGGGCGGCCGCATCGCCACCCGGCACCTGCTGGCGCTGGGTCACGAGCGCATCGCCTTCATCGGCGACGAGCCCGACAACCCGCTGGGCTTCGTGTCCAGCGCCGAGCGCGAGCAGGGCTACCGCGCCACGCTCGAGGACGCCGGCGTCGACGTCCGCCCGGAGCTGATCCGGCACGGCCCGCACGTGCGCAGCGTCGCCCGCCGCCGGACCGAGGAGCTCCTGGCCCGCCGCGACCGACCCACCGCGGTGTTCGCCGCCTCCGACACGCAGGCCCTGGGGGTTCTGGAGGCCGTGCGCGCCGCGGGCCTGCGCGTGCCCGAGGACGTCTCGGTCGTCGGCTTCGACGACATCGAGGTGTCCAGCTACGCGGGCCTCACCACCGTGCGCCAACCGCTCTACGAGAGCGGGCGCTGCGCGGCGGCGCTGCTGCTGGAGGTCCTCGGCACCGAGGGCCCCATCGCACCGGTGCACCAACAGCTCGATCTCGACCTGATCGTCAGAAGCACGACAGGCCCACCTTCGGTCCGGGTAGGGAGGTAGTGCGTGCTCTCTGGGGGCCCGGCGGATGGATTTGGCGAGATGTCGTCAAAGTAAGCAAAGAGGGGGAAACCCAATGACACGACAGCGAAACCGGTGGAGAGCGGTCTTCACGCTCGGGCTGGCCCTGAGCCTGTTGTCGGCGTCGGCGTGTGCCGACGACGACGACGATGCGTCCACCGACTCCGGCGACGACAGTGGCGGCGGAGGCGATAGCGGGACCGTGACCCTGTTCGGTCCGGAGGTGGAGTTCGAGCAGCAGAGCCTGCAGGACGCCTTCGACGCGTTCACCGAGGACACCGGCATCGAAGTCGAGGTGAACGGCTCACGGAGCTTCGAGACCGAGGTCGGCCCCCAGGTCGACGCCGGCAACCCGCCCGACATCGCCATGTTCCCGCAGCCCGGGAAGATCAAGGACTTCGCGGGCGACATCGTGCCGCTGCCCGACGACGTCCTCGAGGTGGTCGGCGAGAACATCGACGAGGGCTGGACGAGCTTCTCCACCATCGACGGCGACGTCCTCGCCATCCCGGCCAAGGCCGACCTCAAGAGCGTCGTCTGGTACAGCCCGGCAGCGTTCCAGGAGGGCGGCTACGAGATCCCCGAGTCCTTCGACGACTTCCTGGCGCTGGCCGACACGATGCTCGCCGACGGCAAGACGCCGTTCTGCGTCGGCATCGGCAGCGACGACGCCACCGGTTGGCCCATGACCGACTGGATCGAGGAGTTCGTGCTGCGCCTGCAAGGGCCCGAGGTCTACGACCAGTGGGTCAACCACGAGATCCCCTTCGACGACCCTGCCATCGTGGAGTCGGCGCAGGCGGTCTACGACCTCTGGGCGACCGACGGGATGGTGTTCGGCGGCCTGCAGAACATCGGGGCGACGCCGTTCGCCGAGGCCGGCCTGCCGCTGCTCGAGGGCGACTGCCTGATGCACCGCCAGGGCAACTTCTACGGGTCGAACTTCACCGACGCGGGGGCCACCTTGGGCGCGGACGGCGACGTCAACGCCTTCTACCTGCCCGGCTCCGAGGAGAACCCGAACATCACCCTCTCGGGCGGCATCTACGCCGCGGCGTTCGCCGACCGTCCCGAGGTGATGGAGGTCATGAGCTACATCGCCTCGCCCGAGTTCGGCAACAGCCGGGCCGGCAACGAGATCGGCGGCTACCTGTCGCCGAACAAGAACGTCGACACCAGCCTCTACACCACGGAGCTGGACCAGACGTTCGGCGAGATCCTCGCGGCGGCCGAGCCGGTGCGCTTCGACGCCTCCGACCTGATGCCGGGAGCGGTCGGCTCCGGGACGTTCTGGAGCGCCGCCGTCGACATCGTCGGCGGCACCAAGACCGTCGACGAAGCGTTCGCCGACGTCGAGGCGAGCTGGCCCTCGGACTGACCCGAAGGATCGATCCGAACCGAATCGTCTGATTGAGGGAGGTACCCGAGTGGGTACCTCCCTCATCACTCGGGGGGACACATGGGAGAGCTCGTCAGTACTTTGATCACCGTGGTGCTCGTCATCACGGTGATGCTCGCGGTCTTCGTGGGCGTGAACCTGCTCGTCGACCAGGCACCGAAACGGTTCCGCGTCTTCGCCACCGGAGCGGGGGCGCTGCTCGGAGCCGTGGCCGGCGCGGTGGCCAACAGCGGCGGCTGGTTCCTCGGCGGGCCGCTGTGGCCCCTCGGCGGCGCGGTCGTCGGGGCGCTGCTGGGCGCCTTCGTGTGGGCCCGGCACCCACCGCCGCCGGACCGGGCCTGGCGCATCCCCGACCGGACGCGCCCCGTGATCTTCCTGGCCCCGGCGCTCTTCTTCCTGACCATCACGCTGGTGGCCCCGACGATCCGAACGATCTACCTCAGCTTTCGCGACAAGCGCAGCGAGGAGACGGCCGGGCTGGAGAACTACCGCTCGCTGTTCGGCGACCGCACCGTCTTCACCGTCGAGGGCTGGCGCGACATCCTGACCAGCCGCCTGTTCGTGATCGCGGTCGGCATCGTCGTCGTGGCGGTGGTGCTCGTCGTCGTGCGGGCCCGCCTCGAGCGCCGCTCGATCGACTTCACGGGCCCCGCGCCGTCGGGATCGCTGACGGTCGCGGCGATCCTCGCCGTGCTCGCCGGTGTCAGCGCCCTCACCGGCGTCGTTTGGAACAACGTGTTCTGGCTGGTGCTCGTCACCGGCTTCGCCACCCTGCTCGGCCTGGCCGTGGCGGTGCTGGCCGACCGGTCCAAGGGCGAGTCGGTCGCCAAGTCGCTGATCTTCATGCCGATGGCGATCAGCTTCGTCGGCGCCAGCGTCATCTGGCGGTTCGTGTTCGCGTTCACGCCCGCCGGCAAGGATCAGATCGGCCTGCTCAACGCCTTCTGGGTCGGTGGCGGCGGTGCGCCCCAGGACTGGATCCGTCAGGTGCCGTGGAACAACCTCTTCCTGATCGCCATCATGATCTGGATCCAGACCGGGTTCGCCATGGTGGTCCTGTCGGCGGCGATCAAGGGCGTGCCGAGCGAGCTGATCGAGGCCGCCCGGGTCGACGGCGCCAGCGAGGTGGCGACGTTCTGGCGGGTGACCCTGCCCCAGATCCGCACCACGATCGCCGTGGTGGTGACGACCTTGATGATCACCGTGCTCAAGGTCTTCGACATCGTCCAGGTGATGACCGGCGGCAACAACGACACCGACGTCATCGCCAACCGGATGTTCAGCGAGGTGTTCGTCAACCGCGACAACGGGCGCGGCTCGGCGCTGGCCGTGCTGCTGTTCGTCGTGGTGCTGCCGTTGATGGTGATCAACGTCCGCCGTCTTCAGACTGAGGAGCGATCGTGAGCACGACCGTCACGCCGACCACCGCACCGCTGCCGGAAGCCGCGACGGGGGCTGCGCCGACCCGGGGCCGGGGCGTGGGCACCCGGCTGCACGGGCTGCTGGGCGCCGTGCCCACCGGGGTCCTGTGGATTCTGGTCCTTCTGTGGACCCTGCCCAGCCTCGGTCTGTTCGTGTCGTCGTTCCGCTCGGAGACGGCGGTCAAGACCACCGGCTGGTGGACGGTCGTGACCGATCCTCAGCTCACCCTGGAGAGCTACCGCGGCGTGTTCTCGTCGTCGACGAGCGATGCACCCGACATGTGGCAGCACTTCATGAACTCGGCGGCGATCGCGATACCGGCCACCGTCATCCCGATCGCGATCGCGGCCTTCGCCGCCTACGCCTTCGCCTGGATGGACTTCCCCGGGCGGCACTGGCTGTTCGTGGCCACGGTGGCGATGTTGGCGGTCCCGTTCCAGATGTCGCTCATCCCGCTGCTGCAGCTGTACGTGAACGGCGCCCACCTCACGGTCTTCGGCGAGACGTTCACGCTCCTGCCCGACCTCGACCTGCAGGGCACGATCACCGCGGTGTGGCTCACCCACATCGGCTTCGGCCTGCCGCTGGCGATCTTCCTGCTGCACAACTACATGGCGTCGCTGCCGCGCGACGTGTTCGAGGCCGCCCGCATCGACGGTGCCGACCACCCGACGATCTTCTGGCGCCTGGTCATACCGCTGTCGGTGCCGGCACTGGCGGCGTTCGCCATCTTCCAGTTCCTCTGGGTCTGGAACGACTACCTCGTGGCCCGCACGTTCCTGAGCATCGGGTCGACCGATGCGCCGATGACCGTCCGCCTGGCTACGTTGTCGGGCAGCCGTGGCCAGGACTGGCACCTGCTCACGGCGGCAGCGTTCGTGTCGATCGCCGTACCCTTGGCCGTGTTCTTCGCCTTGCAGCGGTACTTCGTGCGAGGCCTTCTGGCAGGATCGGTAAAGGGATGAGGGGGCAAAGAACATGTCCGCGGTGACCATGGACAAGATGACGAAGGTGTACCCGAACGGGGTCACCGCCGTGTCGGACCTCGACCTCGACATCGCCGACGGCGAGTTCCTCGTGCTCGTGGGCCCGTCGGGGTGCGGCAAGTCGACCGCGCTGCGCATGGTGGCCGGCCTGGAGGAGATCACCGACGGCACGCTGAAGATCGGCGAGCGGGTGGTCAACGACCTGCCGCCCAAGGAGCGCGACATCGCGATGGTGTTCCAGAACTACGCGCTCTACCCGCACATGACCGTCGAGCAGAACATCGGCTTCGCCCTCAAGTTGGCCCGGCTGCCCAAGGACGAGATCACCAAGCGGGTGCACGACGCCGCCAAGACCCTGCAGCTGGAGGACTGGCTGAAGCGGAAGCCGGCGCAGCTCTCCGGCGGCCAGCGCCAGCGGGTGGCGATGGGGCGGGCCATCGTGCGCGACCCGTCGGTGTTCCTGATGGACGAGCCGCTGTCGAACCTCGACGCCAAGCTGCGGGTGCAGATGCGCGCCGAGATCGCCAAGCTCCAGCGCGACCTGGGCACCACCACCGTGTACGTCACCCACGACCAGGTCGAGGCGATGACCATGGGCGACCGGGTGGCCGTGCTGCGTGAGGGCCTGCTCCAGCAGGTGAGCGAGCCCGAGAGGCTCTACGCCGAGCCGGCCAACCTGTTCGTCGCCGCGTTCATCGGCTCGCCCTCGATGAACCTGCTGGAGGCCACCTTCGAGCGGGCCAACGGTGACGCCCGGGTGGTCCTGAGCGACGAGCAGTCGCTCGACGTGCCGGCGGCCGTCGTGGCCGACAACCCGGAGTTGGAGGGTTTCGTCGACAAGCCGGTGGTCGTGGGCATCCGGCCCGAGCACATCTTCGACGCCAGCATCCACGACGACCGGGTCGACGCATCGGGGCCCCGGCTCCAGGCCGATGTCGAGCTGCGCGAGGCGCTGGGCTCCGAGCTGGTGATGCACCTGCGTACGACGGCCCAACGGGCGGTCACCGACGACACCCGCAACGCTGCCGACGCCGACGACGCCGTGCTCGACGAGCTGGAGCGCCAGGCGGAGTCGGGCGAGGCGCTGCTGGTGGCCCGGTTCGACGCCCGCAGCCGGGCCCGCATCGGCGACCGCGTCGAGCTGGCGGTCGACACCAGCCAGCTCCACTTCTTCGACCCGGAGACCGGCAACCGCATGTCGGCCTGACCAGTCGGTCAAGGTACGTTGCTCTCGTGACCGAGGGCGACGACGACACCACCACCACCGAGTACCGCCAGTTCCGGTTCGAGCTGCCGCCGGGCGCGACCGACGTCATCCTGGTGCGCCACGGCGAGTCGGCGCCGGCCCGGCTGGACACGCCGGCGCCCCGGGTCGACGGCCGCTCCGACCCGGCGCTCGACCCGCAGGGCCGCAAGGAGGCCGACCTCGTCGGCGAGCGCCTCAAGGACGAGGACGCCGCGGCCATCTACGTCACGTCGCTGCGGCGCACGCACGAGACGGCGGCGCCGCTGGCCGCCCGCCTCGGCCTGGAGCCCGTCGTGGAGCCCCGGCTCAGCGAGGTGTACCTGGGGGAGTGGGACGGCCCGGTCTTCCGCAAGAACTTCGCCGAGGGGCACCCGATCGCCCTGCAGGCCATTGCCCAGGAGCGCTGGGACGCCATCCCCGGCGCCGAGACCACCGAGGAGTTCCAGGGCCGCATCCGGGCCGCGCTCGTCGACATCGCCGCCGCCCACCCGGACCAGCGGGTCGTGGTGGTGACCCACGGCGGCGTCATCGGGGCGATCGTCGCCATGGCCACCGGCGCCCGACCGTGGGCGTTCGTCGGCGCCGACAACGCCTCGCTCTCCCACCTGGTGATCACCGACGACCGCTGGATCATCCGCCGCTTCAACGACACCGGCCACCTCGGCACCGACCTCGACCACCCGGTCCAGCCGCTGACCTGAGCGTCAGCCGCTCATGAGGACTGGCGGATCACCAGCTCGGTCGGCAGCACCACGCCGGCGGGTTCGGCTCCCTCGAGCTGCGCCAGCAGCCGGGCCGCCAGCTCGTGGCCCATCTGCTCGATCGGCTGGCGGACCGACGTGAGCGGCGGGTCGGCCGACTCGGCGAGCTCGCTGTCGTCGAAGCCGACCACGGCCACGTCCCGCGGCACCTTCCGCTTCGCGGCCCGCAGCGTGTCGAGCACGCCCAGGGCCATGAGGTCGGACGCGGCGAACACGGCGTCGAGGTCGGCCGTCCGGTCGAGCAGCTTCTCCGCCGCCGCCCGGCCACCGGCCCGGGTGAAGTCGGCCCGGGCGACGAGGCTCCGGGCGGGCTTGAGCCCGGCGTCGGCCAGGGCCGCCCGCCAGCCCTCGTAGCGGTCGACGCCGACGGCCATCTCGGCGGGCCCGGCCACGGTGGCGATCACCCGCCGGCCGCGCTCCAGCAGGTGGGCCACCGCGGCCCGAGCCCCGCCCTCGTTGTCGGCGTCGACGTAGCCGACCGCGGCGTCGGCCGGGCGCCCGGCGACCACGCAGGGCAGGCCCTCCCTTGCCAGCCGGGCCGGCAGCGGGTCGTCGGCCCGGGTCGACAGCAGCAGCACGCCGTCGGTCGTGCCCCGCAGCAGGTGGTGCTCGACCCGGCCGCGGTCGGCGTCGCTCTGGGTGGACAGCAGCACCAGCTGGTAGCGGCTCTCCGCCAGGGCCGCGGCCACGCCGCGCACGGTGCCGGCGAAGAACGGGTCGGCGAACAGGCGGGAGCTCGGCTCCGACACCACCAGCGCCACCGTGTCGCTGCTGCTGCCCGCCAGGCTGCGAGCCGCCCGGTTGGGCGTGTAGCGCAGCGCCTCGACGGCCCGTTCGACGGCGTCGCGCGTCGCCTCGGTCACCCGGGGGCTGCCGTTGATCACCCGCGACGCCGTCGCCCGCGAGACTCCGGCCCGGGCGGCCACGTCCTCCAGCGTCGATTCCCTCCGGCTCATGACCTCAAGGTATTCGTGGCTGCCACCTGGGCGAACCACCACGCGCTGGCCTTGGGGGTGCGGACCTGGCTCGCGAAGTCGACGTGGACCACGCCGAAGCGCTGCGTGTAGCCCTCGGCCCACTCGAAGTTGTCGAGGTACGACCACACGAAGTAGCCCCGCAGGTCGACCCCGGCGACGATCGCGTCGTGGCACGCCTGCACGTGGGCGTCGAGGTAGGCGACCCGGTCGTCGTCGTGCACGTGGCCGTCGCCGTTGGGGGTGTCGGGGAAGGCGCCGCCGCTCTCGTGGACGTAGAGGGGCGGCGGGTCGTAGTCGGTGGCCACCCGCACCAGGGCGTCGAACAGGCCGCCCGGCTCGACGGCCCAGCCGTTGGTGGTCGGCGTGGCCTCCGGCGCCGACTCGGTGAAGGCCACGTCGGTCGAGCCCGGCCACGGTGAGGGCGACGCCGAGGCGCCCGGCTCGTGGCGCACGTGGTAGCAGCGGTAGTAGTTGAGCCCCAGGGAGTCGATCGGGCGGGCGATCTGGGCGAGGTCGCCCCGCCTTATGTGCGTCAGGTCGCTGACCGTCGTGAGGTCCTCGAGCACGTCGTCGGGGTAGCGGCCCCTCAGCACCGGGTCGTACCAGATGCGGTTGGCGATGCCGTCGATGCGGCGCGCGGCGTCGTGGTCGGCCGGGGAGTCGCCGGTCGGCAGCACGGGATAGGGGTTGAGCGTGATGCCGACGTCGGCGTCGAGGCGCACCTCGGAGCGCAGGACGTCGACGGCGAGGCCGTGGGCGAGCAGCAGGTGGTGGGTGGCCTGCACGGCGGCGCCGGGGTCGGTGCGGCCGGGGGCGTGGATGCCGGCGCCGTAGCCCAGCATCGCCGCGCACCACGGTTCGTTGATCGTGGTCCAGCGCCGGACGCGATCGCCCAGGGCCGCGCCCACGACCCGGGCGTAGTCGGCGAAGCGCTCGGCCGTCGCCCGGGCCGGCCAGCCGCCGGCGTCCTCCAGGGCCTGGGGCAGGTCCCAGTGGTACAGCGTCGCCACCGGCTCGATGCCGTGGGACAGCAGCGTGTCGACGAGCCGGTCGTAGAAGCCCAGTCCCGTGGGGCTGGCAGGCCCCTCGCCCGTGGGCTGCACCCGCGGCCAGGCGACGGAGAAGCGGTACGCCGGCACGCCGAGCGCCGCCAGGAGGGCGACGTCGTCGCCCATGCGGTGCCGGTGGTCGGCGGCGACCGCCCCGGTGTCGCCGCGGCAATGACCGGCGGCGGCGAAGGTGTCCCAGACGGACGCGCCACGACCGTCGACGTCGACGCCGCCTTCGATCTGGTAGGCGGACGTGGAGGCTCCCCACAGGAAGCCCTCGGGGAAAGCGCGTGAACGACCCATGAGAGCGCTCTCATGGGAACACGAAAGCCCCCCGCCGTCAACCACGCCACGCCTCGATGTCGTTCCACATCCGGCAGACGACGCCGTCGGCCTGCACGTCGGTCAGCCCGTGGCGGACGCCAGTCGCCTTCACGTGTCCGAGCAGCACCCTCGCCTGCACGGCCCCGGCTCCGGTCAGCCGCTGCTCGCGGTCGAGGAGCTCGCGCTCCCAGGTCAGGTAGGTCTCCCAGCGGTCGGCGGGGAACCCGGCGTTCAAGAGCGACGTGTAGACGTCGAAGTCCGACACCAACCGCGGTGCCGGGTTGGCGTGCACGTGGGCGCGCGTGGTCGACAGGAGTCGGTAGAGGAGGGTGAACCGGGGCAGCGCGAACTGGTTGAGGCGCGGGGTCCGCTCGCTGACGAGGAGCGTCTCGCACACGAACGACTCCGCCTGCTCGGCCAGGCGCTTCACCTCCTGGTCGCGCTCGAGGCCGCAGGGGCGGAGGGCTGGCTCGGAGCCCTGCGGGTCGTCGGCGCGCAGCCACGGGCGGGGCTGCGCCGGGGGCTGGGCATCCCAGAGCCGGGCGAGGTCCGCGCTCAGCCGCCGGTCGGCCTCGTTCCACAGCCGCCGAGCCTCGGGAGGGTGATTCTCGACCTCCACCTTCAACCGGTGCAGCGAGTCGGTCGACGTTGCCGCCAGGAACGACCAGACCTTGTGGTACCGCTGCCGGAACGGCCCGGTGCCCAGCGTGCCGACCCGGCGGAAGCGGTAGAGGCCGCCGAGGATCGCGACGAGCACGACGAAGGCGGCCCCACCGACCGCCAGGCTCGTCGCACCGAGGACGCGGTCCGGTGGTGAGTTCCAGTGGAAGTTCAGCGTGGCCTCCAGCGCGGTGACCACGCCGACGATGCCGAACAGGAGCGCGATGGTCCACGACGAGCGCTCCAGCTTGTCGGCCTCGCGGACGCGGCGCTCCTCGAACGCCATCGTGATCTCCTGGAGCAGCGACTGGTACCGGGTCTGCACCCGCTCGGCCAGGGCCATGTCGTCGATGGCCTGCTCCTGGAGCCGGCTGAACAGGCCCCGCTCCGCCAGGGCCGCCCGGATGTCGACCCGGTGCGGGATGGCCCGCTGGTCGAGGCGCCGGTCGAAGCCGGCCATGAGCTCGTCAGCCCCGTCGCCGACCTTCCTGACCGCAGCCTGGATGAGGTTCGCCATGTCGGCCAAGTCGGCGATGCCCTGCAGAAGCGCCTGGTGGACGAGCTCGATGCTGGTGTGGACGACCTCCATGCTGCGCCCGCTGGTGCCCGGGAGGTGGAGGACCAGGGCGTCGAGCAGGACGCCCGCCTGCCGGGCGTTGCTCTCGTACATCCTGACGTGGGTCCTGGCCACCTCGAGCTCGCTGTCGACCTCGAACAGCACGGTCGCGGCGCGCCACTCGAGCTCGAGCAGCGCACGGGCGATCAGGTAGCCGGTCTCTTCGAGGTCATCCTTGTCGTCCTGGCCGCCCTGGCCCGGCAGCAGGAGGTAGGTCGGTTCGTCCCCGACCGAGGAGGTCCCGTGGAGGTCGTGGATGAAGCGACGCTGGACGAGGTACTCGCCGTGCACGCGGGCGACGGCGACGGAGTCGGCCCGCGGGTCGGTCAGCTCCAGGAAGCGCTCGGTGAGCGGGCCGACGATCCGGTTGGCGTCGTCGTCCTCGTCCCAGTACGACAGGGACGACGGTGGCCGGTCGGTCGGCACGGCGAACCAGAAGCGCGGCGACCGGTAGGCACCGTCGAACACCTCGAGCCGCGGTCGCTTCCACCCGAGGCCGTGGCGGTCGGGATCGGGGTCGTCGGGCGGCGCGCCGCCGATCGGGGTGGGCCCGTGGAGGAAGCACTCGAACCGCCGGGTGATCGACTCGAAGGCAGCGCGCCTGTCCTTGACCTCGGTGAGGGTCAGGTCGTCGGACCCCTCCGCGTCCCGTCTGCTGCCGGGAGGGGCGATGTCGTGGCGAACGGGACTGTCGCTCCACAGCGACAGGGTGGCGAACGTCCAGTAGGCGTCGACCTTGATGTCGAAGCGCAGGTCGATGCACACCGTGTAGGGCGGCATCGGGTCGGGGGCCAGGTCGGGGCGGTGGTCGTCCGACGCTCCCACCTCGCACAGGAACTCGTTGAAGCGGACGTGGTCGAAGAAGAACCGGACGCCGAACAGGTTCAGCTGGTCGGCCATCAGCTCGCGGCAATCGTCGGCCACCTTCGGGATCCAGCCCTCCTCGCAGCAGCGGAGCCCCTCCGCCACGGTGTGCCGCGCCGCCTCGGCGGCCGCGGAGCCGACGTCGTTCCACTCGACCTCGTACCCCTCGCCGTGCTGGTCCGTCAGCCAGTGCCACACCGGGTAGAGGTGGCGGCCGTCCGCTCCGGCCGCGGCCAGCTTGTCGTGCAGCTTCCGGTCGTCCGCCTCCCGGGGGAAGTCGTGGATGAACGACGCCACGCCACTCGTCGGTGCCGTGCTCAGCCGGTCGACGAGCCGGCGGTAGGCCTCGCAGGCCTGGCCGAGCTCCGTCCACCACGCCCAGAAGGGCGCGACGAGGACCAGCCGTCGGAGGGTCGGCTCCGCCGCGACGGGGGCGTGCCCACCGTTGCTGGTCTGGAGTCGATCGAAGATCCGCCTGAAGTTGCTCACGACAACCGCCTCACTGTGCCCCCGAGTCCGCCGACCGGGCCTGCGTGATCACCACAGCAGATCCCGTGGGGCTTAGCGACGCGTTAGCACTGGCTGCCACGGCCAGTGTCGGCGCCCCAAGCAGCCTCGGCTGCGCCGAGAAAGCCGTATACTGTTTGGGTTCCTGCGGGCGGTAGCGCGCAGTGGATGTTTTGCCCGGTAGTCCGTGGCGGCCGTAGGATGCCTGGCTGGCCTTGCGCCCTCCGCGCGCAGACGCCAATCCCCTCGAATTCATTACGCCACCGTTGCTCGCGAGGTATGAGTGCCCACCATCCAGCAGCTGGTCCGCAAGGGTCGGCAGTCCAAGACGTCGAAAGTGAAGACACCGGCACTGAAGGGCGCGCCCCAGCGGCGTGGCGTCTGTACCCGCGTGTTCACCCACACGCCCAAGAAGCCGAACTCGGCGCTCCGCAAGGTCGCCCGTGTCCGCCTCACCGGCGGGGTTGAGGTCACGGCCTACATCCCCGGTGAAGGGCACAACCTGCAGGAGCACTCCATCGTGCTCGTCCGCGGTGGCCGCGTCCGCGACCTCCCCGGCGTCCGCTACAAGATCATCCGCGGCACGCTCGACACCGCCGGTGTCCGCGACCGCAAGCAGGCCCGTAGCCGCTACGGCGCCAAGAAAGAAGGCTGAGTCCGATGCCGCGCAGGGGCCCCGCACCTCGTCGTGACCTGATGCCCGACCCGGTCTACAAGTCGGTTCTGGTCACACAGGTCGTCAACAAGGTGCTGCAACGAGGCAAGAAGTCGACGGCCGAGAAGATCGTCTACGACGCCCTTGAGATCGTCGCCGAGAAGTCGGGCGGCGACGCCCTGACCGTCGTCAAGCGCGCGGTCGACAACATCAAGCCGCAGCTCGAGGTCAAGAGCCGCCGCGTCGGCGGCGCCACCTACCAGGTGCCCGTCGAGGTCCGCCCCCGCCGCGCCACCACGCTGTCGATCCGCTGGCTGGTGAGCTTCGCCCGCAACCGTCGTGAACGCACCATGGCCGAGCGGCTCGCCGCCGAGCTGATGGATGCCAACAACGCCATCGGCAGTGCGGTCAAGCGCAAGGAAGACATGCACAAGATGGCCGAGTCCAACAAGGCCTTCGCCCACTACCGCTGGTAGTCCCCCTGATCCACGGGGGCGCTCCGACCCTCCCCCGTCCGGATGCGCTTCCACCGACGAAAGACGGGTGACACACCCGAGTCGTCGCGCCTGTCGAGCGAGAGACCACAACGATGAGCACCAAGCGAACGCAACCCCTAGAGAAGACCCGCAACATCGGGATCATGGCCCACATCGACGCGGGCAAGACCACGACGACCGAGCGCATCCTCTACTACACCGGCAAGACCTACAAGATCGGTGAGGTCCACGAGGGCGCCGCCACCATGGACTGGATGGTCCAGGAGCAGGAGCGCGGCATCACGATCACGTCGGCCGCGACGACCTGCTACTGGAACGACCACCAGATCAACATCATCGACACACCCGGCCACGTCGACTTCACGGTCGAGGTGGAGCGGTCGCTGCGCGTCCTCGACGGTGCGGTGGCGGTGTTCGACGCCGTCGCCGGTGTCGAGCCGCAGACCGAGACGGTGTGGCGCCAGGCCAACAAGTACCACGTCCCCCGGATGTGCTTCATCAACAAGATGGACCGTCTGGGCGCCGACTTCTTCACCGGCGTCGACTCCATCCGCGACCGGCTCGACGCCAACGTCGCCGTGATCCAGCTGCCGATCGGGGCCGAGGGCCACTACAAGGGCGTCGTCGACCTGGTCGAGATGAAGGCGCTCGTGTGGAAGAACGAGGAGCTGGGCGCCCAGTGGGACGTCCTCGACATCCCCGACGACCTCGTCGACCAGGCCGAGGACTATCGGCACCGGCTCATCGACGTGCTCTCGGCGTTCGACGAGAACATCCTCGAGAAGTACGTCGGCGAGGAGGAGATCACCGCCGACGACCTGAGGTCCGCCATCCGCGCCGGCACCCTGTCGGGCGAGATCGTGCCGGTGCTCAACGGCAGTGCCTTCAAGAACAAGGGCGTGCAGCCGCTGCTCGACGCGATCGTCGACTACCTGCCCAGCCCGGTCGACCTCCCGCCGGTCACGGGCACCAACCCGCGCGGCACCGAGGAGCTGGAGCGCAAGCCCAGCGACAACGAGCCGTTCGCGGCGCTGGCCTTCAAGATCATGTCCGACCCGCACGTCGGCAAGCTCACCTACTTCCGGGTCTACTCAGGCACCCTCGAAAAGGGCTCGCAGGTGGTCAACACCACCAACGAGCGCAAGGAGCGGATCGGCCGCATCCTGCAGATGCACGCCAACCACCGTGAGGACGTCGACGCCGTGTTCACGGGCGACATCGCCGCGGGCATCGGCCTCAAGCAGACCCGCACCGGCGACACGCTGGCCGAGCCCGGCCACGAGATCGTGCTGGAGCAGGTCGAGTTCCCCGAGCCCGTGATCCACGTGGCGGTCGAGCCGAAGACGAAGGCCGACCAGGAGAAGATGTCGAAGGCCCTCCAGTCGCTCAGCGAGGAGGACCCGACGTTCACCGTGCGCTCCGACGAGGACACCGGCCAGACGGTCATCTCCGGCATGGGCGAGTTGCACCTCGAGGTCATCGTCGACCGCATGCTCCGCGAGTTCCGCGTCGACGCCACCGTCGGCAAGCCGCAGGTGGCCTACCGCGAGACCGTCACCCAGACGGTCGAGAAGGTCAGGTACACCCACAAGAAGCAGACCGGTGGTGCCGGTCAGTTCGCCGAGGTCACCGTCACGATCGAGCCGCTCGGCCCGGGTGGTGGCTACGAGTTCGTCGACAAGATCACCGGTGGCCGCGTCCCCCGTGAGTACATCCCCGCGGTCGACGCCGGCATCCAGCAATCGCTCGACGCCGGTGTGCTCGCCGGATATCCCACGGTCGACGTCCGCTTCACGCTGACCGACGGCAAGTACCACGACGTCGACTCGTCCGAGATGGCGTTCAAGATCGCCGGCTCGATGGTCTTCAAAGAGGCCGTCCGCAAGGCAAAGCCGACGTTGCTCGAACCGATCATGTCGGTCGAGGTCGTCACGCCTGAGGACTACATGGGCGACGTGATCGGCGACCTCAACAGCCGCCGTGGACAGGTGGGTGGCATGGAGCAACGCGGCAGCAGCCAAGTGGTCCGCGCCACGGTTCCCCTGTCCGAGATGTTCGGGTATGTTGGCGACCTGCGCTCGCGCACCCAGGGTCGCGCGACGTACACGATGCAGTTCGACAGCTACCAGCGGACGCCCACTTCGGTCCAGGAAGAGATCGTCGCTCGAGTCCGCGGCGAGTAGCTCCCACTCATCACATCCCAATACTGCTTAATTCAGAGAGGTTCCCAGAGTCATGGCCAAGCAGAAGTTCGAGCGGACCAAGCCGCATTTGAACGTGGGCACGATGGGTCATATCGACCACGGGAAAACCACTCTCACCGCGGCCATCACCAAGGTTCTGGGCGAGGCCAACCCGAACGTCCAGGTGATGAAGTTCGACGAGATCGACAAGGCCCCGGAGGAGAAGCAGCGGGGCATCACGATCAACATCTCGCATGTGGAGTACGAGACGCCGAACCGGCATTACGCGCACGTCGACATGCCGGGTCACGCCGACTACATCAAGAACATGAT
>DATHJB010000222.1 GCA_035316325.1 Acidimicrobiales bacterium | reverse complement strand
TGTCCTCCGCCAGGATGCCAACGTGAGCGACGTCCGCATGGCGCTCGTCGCTTGTGCGAGGGTCTCGTCGAGCGAGTCGGTGCTTGCCCAGCGGTTGGTGCGGCGCTACGTCAGCATCGTGCTGGACGGGTTCCGGGCTCCGGGCCGAGAGCCGCTGGAGGGCCCACCGCTCACCATCGACGAGTCCGAAGAGGCGTTCCGCGACGGGCCCGGTCAGAACGACGGGTCCACCGCCGCCTTCAAGCGCGGCCGGCGCGCCTGGCCCCGCCAACCCTGACCCAGGGTCGCTGCGGGGTGTGCGAGCCCTCACCCATTGCCGCTGCCTGGGGCCGTTCGTGGGACTTCTAGGGTGAACGCCATGTGACCGGTGTCGGGCGGGACATGGCCGCCGTGGTCGCGCCCGCTGGCCGAGCCCGGCGCGGCGACGAGCAGCCGGACGACCTGGCCGAGGGCTTCTCGGCGGTCACGTTGGCCGAGGGCGAGGCGCAGCATGTGCCAGTGCACGACGGTGTGGGGCCACGGCCAGGGCTGGGACAGGATGTGCGCCCGTTCGAGCGCGTGCCAGCGGTCCTCGCCGGTGGTCGCCGTAGCGGCGGTGACGAGCTCCCGGTCGAGAGCGTCGTGCACCGTCGGGGGGAAGGGTCGTCTCATCGGGGTCCGATCCGGTGGGGAGTAGCCAGCGGCACCGTTGCGGGGGCGCAGCAGTGATCCTGGCAGTCGTCGGCGACGGGTGCGCCGGTGGTCGTTCCCGCCACGGTGGGGGCGCAGCAGGCGTCGCCGCGCCAGGCGTCGCGGCCTTCGCGCAGGGCGATGGCGGCGATGGCGAGGCCGGCGAGGGGGTCGGCCCAGGTGAGGCCCCACAGGGCGTTGAGGCCGAGGCCGACGAGAACGACGGCCGACAGGTAGGTGCACAGGAGGGTCTGCTTGGAGTCGGCCACCGCGCTGGCCGAGCCCAGCTCCTGGCCGGTGCGGCGTTGGGCGAGGGAGAGGACCGGCATGATCGCCAGGCTGAGCGCGGTGAGCACGAGGCCGGGGGTCGAAGGGGCGGCCTCGCTGCCGGTGACGAGGGTGCGGATGGCTTCGATGGTGACGTAGGCCGCGAGGGCGAAGAAGGAGGCGCCGATGATGCGCAGCGCGGTGCGCTCGCGCTCCTGGGGTTGGGCGGCGCTGAACTGCCAGGCGACGGCGGCGGCCGAGGCGACCTCGATGGTGGAGTCGAGCCCGAAGCCGATGAGCGCCACGGACGAGGCGCCGATGCCGGCGGTGATGGCGACGACCGCCTCGACGACGTTGTAGCTGATGGTGGCGGCGACCAGGCGTCGGACCCGGCGGCGCAGTGCCGCTTCCCGATCGAGCGGCCCGGTGGCGGTGGCCGTGGTGGCGAAGGCGGTCATGCCTGGGCCCCGGTGCCGTAGACCGGGCACAGCGCGACCGCTGAGCCGGTGGCGGCGAGCAGGGCCTCGGCGGTCCGGAGGAGGTCCAGCAGCTCAGGACGGGCAACCGAGTAGAACGACTGGCGCCCCTCGGCCCGGTAGTCGACCAGCCGGCAGTCACGGAGGCAGGCGAGGTGCTTGGACACCGTCGACTGGGCGAGGCCGAGCTCCTGGGTGAGGTCGACCACCCGCGCCTCGCCCTGCGACAGCCGCCGGACGATCGCCAACCGCACCGGGTCACCCAGCGAGCTGAACAACGCCGCCGCGGGCGCCAACGCCGCCCGCTGGTCCGGACTGCAACACGCATCCATCGACATGGAGCGATGATATAGCCCGTCTACGATCCGGTCGGTGCGGAGGCTTGACCGGGCCTGGGGACGCGGTGAGCCGACAGCGGCCTTCGTTGTCAGGCAATGTGTGGTCGTGACCGACCGCTGGGTGCCTCTGCCGTTCGCTTCGGCGCTGCCGGCTCACGCTGAGGTTGTCGAGGGTCTTCGCCGTGAGGTGAGCAGATCCGAGCGGTGGCGGTGGTTGGAGCTGAGCTGCTCGTTGGCCGCGGGTCGGGGTGACGAGCTGTCCGACATCGATGCCGGGGTCGGGTATGCAGGAGCGCTGGCTCCG
>DATHJB010000221.1 GCA_035316325.1 Acidimicrobiales bacterium | reverse complement strand
GTTGGGCAGCGTAGAACGCTGCTTCGAACTCGGTTGGTGGCACGTCGTCGAGGTAGCCGTGCAGCCGTTCGGTGTTGTGCCAGTGGACCCATCCGAGGGTGGCCAGCTCGACGTCTTCGACCGTGCGCCACGGCCCTTTGTCGGGCCCGCGGATCAGCTCGGTCTTGTAGAGCCCGTTGACGCTCTCGGCCAGGGCGTTATCGAACGAGTCGCCGACCGATCCGATCGACGGGACCGCGTCGATCTCCGCGAGGCGTTCGCCGTAGCGCACGCTGGTGAACTGGCTGCCGGCATCGGAGTGGGTGACCAAGCCTTCGAGGCGGGTGCCTCGAGCCCAGCGGGCCATCTCCAGCGCGTCGAGGACCATCTCGGTGCGCATGTGGCCGGCCACACGCCAGCCGACGATCATTCGGCTGTAGGCGTCGACGATGAAGCACACGTACGCCACCCCGGCCCAAGTCGCCACGAAGGTGAGGTCGGTCACCCACAAGCGGTTGGGCCGCTCTGCGGTGAAGTCCCGGCACACCAGGTCCGGGTGGCGCGCCGCGGTGTTGTCGGAGCGGGTGGTGCGCACCCGCCGGCTGCGTTTCACGCCGGCGATCCCTGCGGCCCGCATCAGTCGAGCGACCTGGTCCCGGCCGATGTCGTGACCGGTCCGCCGGGCGGCCTTCCAGAGCTTGTGAGCGCCGTAGACCCGGTAGTTCGCCTCCCACAGAGCGACCAGGAACGGAATCATCACCGAGTCCTGCAGCGCCCGGGCCGAGACCGGCCGGGACTTGGCGGCGTAGTACGTGCTCGGAGCCACCTGCAGCACCTCGCAGATGGGCTCGACTCCGAACTCGGCGCGGTGGGTGTCGATGAACTCGACGATCACCGCTGTGGGCGGTCGAGCTCCGCCGCGAAGAAAGCCGAGGCGGACTTGAGGATCGCGTTCGCTCGGCGAAGCTCCCGGTTCTCCTGTTCCAGCTCCTTGATCCGCGTCGCCTCCGCCGTCGTCACCCCAGGCCGCTCGCCATCATCGACCTCGGCCTGCTTGACCCACGTGCGCAGCGACTCGACCCCACAACCCAACTGGCTCGCGACCCGCTGGATCGTGCCGTGCGTCGAACCCAACTCCTCGCGCAGCTGACGGACCAACCGCACCGCCCGCTCCTTCTCGGCCGGCGAGTACCGACGCGTAGTCGGCTTCCCAGGCATCCGCTCAGATCCCATGACTCCATCCTCGTTTCCAAGGTCAGGAGCCTCCAACCAACCCAGGGCGATTCAGGTGGCAGCCCGAGGTGGTCAAGGAGGCGGTTGGCGAGAGCGTCTTGGACCTCGAGGACACCGAGAAGGAGCGCTGCGGGGGCTACCAGTGGCGTCTGGTGTTGGGTGGCGTGGTTGACGGCGTGTTCCACGGCTTGCTTGAGGCGGGGCGCGATGCTGCGATGGCCGGCGAGCAGTGACACGCACCCCCGGGTCGGTCGACGCCAGGGTTGCCAGGGCTGAGGCACCGTTCGCTGGGCGAGCCGGTCGACGGCCTCGGGGCCGAAGGTCTCTCGCACGGCGGCTCGGACGCGGTCAAGGTCTATGCCCAGGTTGGCGAGCAGCGTCGCGTTCGGCGACTCGGGTTGGGGGTCGATGATTGCGCTCAGCGCGTCCCGGACCTGGACGGCATCGGGCAGCAGCCCGGCTACCGGCGCTGGGAGAAGGTCGCGATGGAGGGTGAGTGCGACCAGGACGTGTTCGGTCCCAATCCAGTTGTGACCCAGCCGCTCAGCCTCGGCCACGGCCGCCTCCATCACCGTGCGGGTGTCGTCGTCGCAGTGGTCGAGCACCCCGGTCACCTCCCGCGGCGTCCTCGCCGAACATGGTGTTTCTTGTGGACCGATTGGCGGGTCACTCCCAGGGCCTCGGCGATGGCCTGCCAGGACCAGCCTTGTGCTCGGGCGTTGTCCACGTGGAGCTCCTCCAGCTCCTCGACGAGCTGGCGCAAAGCGGCCACCGCACCCAGGCCAAGAGCCGGGTCACGGCTGCCCACCGCCGCGTCGAGCTTGACCAGATCCTCCACGGTGTC
>DATHJB010000220.1 GCA_035316325.1 Acidimicrobiales bacterium | reverse complement strand
GCACCCCCAACGGGATTCGAACCCGTGTCGCCACCTTGAGAGGGTGGTGTCCTAGGCCACTAGACGATGGGGGCCAGAGCAGCGGCAAAGCTTAGCGTCGTCCGCGGGTGGGCGCGAAGCGGGTAAGCAAGGGCCATGGAGCGTGTGACGTGGGCGCAGGTCGTGGCCTGGCGGATGCGGCAGCAGTGGGTCGATCCGCTGGGGGACGTGACGGCGGTGGACGTCGTGCGGCGGCTGTGTGGGTTGCAGGCGCAGGTGCCGTCGGCGGCCAACCTGGGTGTCGCCGTGCGGCAGAGGAAGCCCGACCCGAACGGCCTGCACGAGGCGCTCAGCGACCGGAAGCTCGTGCGGACCTGGGCCATGCGGGGCACCCTCCACGCTCTCATGCCGGACGAGGCCGGGGCGTTCCTGTCGCTCGTCGGCGCCGCCAGGCAGTGGGAGAAGGGCGCCTGGGTGAAGACCTTCGGCGTGAAACCCGACGAGATGGTGGACCTCACCGCCGCCGTCGGGGAGATCCTCCACGGCCGGACCCTCACCCGCGACGAGCTCGTCGAGGAGGTCGGCCAGCGGCTCCGGCGCCCCGACCTCGAGGCCGAGCTCCGCTCCGGTTGGGGCGCGGTCCTCAAGCCCATCGCCTGGCAGGGCCAGCTGTGCCACGGCCCCAGCCAGGGCAACCGGGTCACCTTCACCCACCCGGCCACCTGGCTGCCCGACTGGGCCGGCGTCCCCGCACCCGAGGAGGCAGCCCGCACCGCCGTTCCCGCCTACCTCCGCGCCTACGGCCCCGCCTCCCCCGAGACCTTCGACGCCTGGGTCACCCGCGGCATCAGCAAGAAGGCCCGGCTCCGCAGCTGGTTCACCGACCTCGGCGGCGAGCTGGCCACCGTCGAGGTGGACGACCAGCGCCTCTACCTGCGGGCCGACGACGTCGACGACCTCGCCGCCACCGAGCCCACCACCGCCGACACCGTGCGGCTGCTCCCCGCCTTCGACCAGTACGTCCTCGGTCCCGGCACCAACGCGGCCGAGGTGGTCCCGGCCCAGCACCGGGGCGACGTCAGCCGCACCGGCGGCTGGATCTCGCCGGTCGTGGTGGCGGCAGGGAGGGTCGTCGGCGTGTGGGAGGTCAAGGACGACGCCGTCGACGTCCGGCTGTTCGACGACGCCGAGTCGCCACCGGCGCCGAAGGCCCTGGCCGCCGAGGTCGAGCGGGTCGCCCAGTTGGCCCGACGCACACCCGACGAGGAGTCAGGCTGAGTCGGAGATCGGGTCTCGGGTCGTCTTGTTCTCCCCGTCGGTAGATCTCGGGGCGACCGGCGGCACCTCGGAGTCGGAGTCCGAACGGGACCTGAGCTTGCGGGTGACAGCCACGGCGAGGGCACCCGCGGCGGCGATGGCGGCGATTCGTCCGATGCGCATGCCGGCAGTGTCACCGCCGCGGGGACGATGAGCATCGCCCGATGCGGGTGATCTCCCCGGCGCCACGGCGGACCACACTGCGAAACCACGATGAGCTTCATCTACGAGATCCGGCTCCGGGGGCGGCTGAGCTCGGCGCTGCTCAACCAGTTCGAGCAGCTCGAGCTCGTGCCCGGCTCCGAACCGGTGGAGACCCTGCTCCAGGGCCCTGTCGAGGACCAGGCGGCGCTGCACGGCCTGCTCCGCCGGATCGAGGCGCTGGGCCTGGAGCTCATCGAGCTGCGCCGTCTCCCCGGCCCGACGCAACCCCGCCACCCCCAGCCCCGCGTGCCGGCCGAAGCCCCACCCTGGCGGGCCACTCCCGTCAGGTGACGGGCGAACTGTGCACTGTGGCGCACGGATTTCGTGCGTTCCGGTGCACATTTCGGGTTCGGGTGTCAGATGAGCTCGAGCTCGCGGCCGCGGACGACCGCCTGGCGGCGACCGTCGACGCCGAGCTTGCGGTAGACGGCCTTCAGGTGGGTCTTCACCGTGTTCACCGACAGGTAGAGGCCCGAGGCGATCTCGGCGTTCGACATCAGCGTCGGCAGGTGCACCAGCACCTCCATCTCCCGGTCGGTCAGCGGTTCGACCAGCTCACCGGCCCCGGACGGACGGGTGCGGTCGAGCAGCTCCAGCGCCGCCCCCATCCGCTCGCCCAGCTCGGACAGGTTGCGCTGCAGCAGCGGCCCCAGCCGGGAGCCGTGGAGCAGCAGCGGCGCCATCACCGCGGTGGCCTCCGCCAGGTCGAGAGCCTCCGCCATCCAGCGTCGGGCCAGGTCCTGCTGGTCGCGGGCGCCGGCGGCGATGGCGGCCACCGCGACGGCCTCGACCAGCGTGCGCGGGTGGGCTACCCGGTCGCCGCCGTCGAGCCACAGGGCGATGCCGTGGTCGGCCTGGTCGACGTCGCCGGCCGCCAGCCGGAGCCGGCCCTCCTGCACGGCGTGCTCGGCCGGCCCACCCAGCAGCAGCGGCCGGCCGTCGGGGGTGACGACCTCCACGACCCCCAGCGCCACCAGGGCCTGCTCGGCGAGCACGCTGCGACCCACCGAGGCGGCGTCGAGCGCCACCGGCCGCCCCGGCACGGCGTTGACGCCGATGCCCACGACCCGGGCGACGGTCCGCAGCGTCCGGGACGCCAGTCCCCCGCCGTCGGCCGCGTCGGCCAGCGTCCCGACGAGGGTGTCGGCCGCGCTGCGCTGCTCGCCCCGCTGCGCCAGCATCAGCACCGACGCCAGCCGGGCCGCGCACGCCGCCTGGGGGGTGGTCACACCGCAGTCGCCGTCGAGCACCTTGTCGACCAGCGGCCCCACCAGCGCCGGCCGCCCCCCGGCGGCGTGGAGCAGCGCCAAGAGGCCCGACGCCTCGGCCGTCACCCAGCAGCGCTCGGCCCGCTGAGCCAGGTCGGCGAGCAGCTCACGGGCCCCGTCGATGTCGCCGGCGTCGATGGCCAGCTCGGCCCCCCGGAGCGAGGCGAAGCGGCGCAGGTCGACGGCGGCGGGGTCGCTCAGCTCGGCCGACCGCAGCGCACCGGCCGCCGCCAGCGCCCGCTCGCCGCCAGCACCGACGCCGCCCCCGGCACCACCGCCCCCGAAGGCGCACCCGAACACCACGTCGAGCACCCGACGCTCGACGGCGAAGGGCTCCGGCTCGCCGGCAGGGGCATGCGACGGCGACGCGACCAGCTCGTCGAGCGCATCCCGGTACAGGACGGCCTCGTCGCGGTTGGAGCGGCGGCAGGCGTCGGCTGCCGCCACGAGCGCCAGACCGGGCGACGCCGCGATCGTGGCCGGCTCCAGGCCCTCGGGCAGCAGGTCGCCCTCGACGGGCAGGCCGTCGAGAGTCGCGTCGATCCAGCGCCAGGTCAGCAGCTGCCCCAGCAGGTCCCAGTCGCGGGCCGACTGGGCGTGCGACTGGGCGTCGGACGGCATGTCCTGCTCCAGGAACCACTGGGCGGCCTGCCCGTGCAGCTCGCGGGCCAGGTCGGCGTCGTGGCGGTCGAGCCGGGCCCGCAGCAGGGCGCCGAACAGGGCGTGGTAACGGCACCAGCGGTCGTCGGCGTGGTCGAGCACCAGGATGCCGCTGCGCTCCAGCTCGACCAGGTGGTCGGCGGCCCGGTCGTCCCCGGAGAGCAGCTGGGCCAGCTCCGGGGTGAGGCGGTCGGCGACGCTGGTGCGCAGCAGGAACCACTGGACGGCGTCGTCCTTGCGGACGAGCAGCTCCCGCAGCAGGTAGTCGGACACGACCGCGGCCGTGCGGGCGGCGCTGCGCACGAAGCGCCCCGGGTCGGTCTCGGTCTGCAGGGCGCAGGCGGCGAGGCGTAGGCCGGCGGCCCATCCCTCGGTCCGGGCCCACAGCGCCTGGACCTCGTCGCCGCCGAGCGTCACCTCGTGCCGGGCCAGCAGCTCGGTGGTCTCCGCGGCGTCGAACGCCAGGTCGGCGTTGCGGATCTCGGCGAGGCGCCCGTCGAGCCGCAGGTCGTCGAGGCCGACGGGCGGGTCGGCCCGGCTCGCCAGCACGATCTCGAGCTGGGGCGGAGCGTTGTGGAGCAGGTGGTCGACGAGCTCGATCGCCGGAGCCGAGCGCAGGGCGTGGACGTCGTCGAGGACCAGCACCTGCGCCGGGTCGTCGCCGGCGGCGAGGCGCCCCAGCAGCTCGTCGAGCTGGTCGAGGACCGGGACCGACGGGCGGCGCCGGGACGGGTGGTCCAGCCGGGCGGACAGCGCCGCCCGCAGCAGTGTGACCAGGCGGCCGGCATCGTTGTCGCGCTCGTCGAGGCACAGCCAGGCGGCCGGCCGACCCCCCGTGTCCTGCTCCGTCGAGGGCGCCAACGCGCTGGCCAGCAGCGTCGACTTGCCCGCACCCGGGGGTGCGCACACCAAGGTCACCGGAGCACGGCCCGGCTCGGCCAGGCGTCTCTCCAATCGCGGCCGCGGGACGTGCAGCGGTGGGAGCCGCGGGACACATCCTTTGGTGCCGACAGGGACCTGCCCCTGACGCATCTCGACGAGGACCTCCAGTCCAGCCAGCCCTTTGCTCCTATCGGGGAGCGCGCACCCCATTCCCCGAAGTCCCATGAAAGATGCATCGGTCGACGCGTCGAGGGGAGCCGGCGGCGGCTCCCCTCGGTTACAGCACGGCGTCGCCTATTGCATCAATCGCCGAAAACGTCACGCAGGCGTGCCTCTTCGTCGGCCGAGAGGTTGGTGTAAATGAGCTCGGCCTCGACATCGCCGAATGCCTCGGCGACCTTGTCGGTAACGGCGTCGCTGGTCATGGCGAAGAGCGCCGACGTGCCCGGCTGGACCTTGGCCCGGATCGAGGCGATGAACTCGTCGTCGATGCCCACGTCAGCCAGGGACCCGCTCAATGCTCCCGCCGCGGCACCGACCGCCATGCCGAGCAACGGCACGAAGAAGATCAGACCGAACAACAGGCCCCAGAACGCACCGCCCATTGCGCCGGCACCGGTGAGGCTGGCGAGCTGTCGGGTCTTCGGCTTCTTCGTACCCGGCTCCCACGACACCGTTGCCGCATCGTGCACGGTGATGACGGCTTGCCTCTGCAGATCCTCGAGCATGTCGACGGCCTTGTTGGCGCCTTCGGGATCGTCGAACTTCCACACGGTCAAGGTGCTCATCGGGCTCTCCTGGGGTCGATCGATGTTCTCCCGACGAGGCTCGGCCGCCCCGTCGCATTCGGCGTCACCCCCGCTGGGTGAAGAACCGTCGTTCAGAGGCCGAGGAGCTTCGCCTTGGCCGCGGCGAACTCGGCCTCGTCCAGCAGTCCCTGGCTCCGCATCTCGGCGAGCTGCTGGAGCTGCGCCGTCTGGTCGGCCTGCGGGGCGTCCTCCTGGCGGCTCTGCTGGTGGCGTTGGACGCCGCCGGCCACCGCCGTGGCGGTGCCGGCGACGACCGCGGTGCGGGCCATCGTCCCCAGCAGCCCGGGGCGGCCGACACGGCCGAGCCCACGTCGTGCGAGCATCGTCGGCTCCTCTCAGCCGGCCGGCAGGGACTGGAACGCCGCGGCGACGGCCTCGGCGGGGACCCGGTCGTGGAGCAGGACCGCTCCACCGGCGTCGAAGATCTCGGAGCTGAGCTTCGCCGCCCAGCTGTTCTCCCAGAGGACGAGAGCTGCCGAGCTGTTGGGGGCCAGCTGCTCGCCCGCCACCTCGAGGTCCTCCTCGCTGAACAGCTCGCCGACCTCGCCGTCGAGCTCGGCGAACGCCCCGGACACGTCGTCGAGGCCGTCGATCTCCAGGGCGGTGACGTTCCCGTCGAGGTCCTTGCTGACCATCACCAGGTCGATCAGCCGGACGGTGCCGGCGTCGACCAGGTTGCCGAGCGTCGGCAGGATCGAACCGTCGAAGCGGTTCTCGGGGAACCCGATGAGCATCATCTCGACCGGGCCCAGGGGTGTGTCGGCTGCGGTTGGCATGGCCGCCAGCTTCGACGCCCTCCGGGGAGGCGTCTTCACCCGCACGGGGTGGTATCACCCCAGTTGGGTGACGATCGGACCGAGGGTCGTCCGTACGTTGCGGCCATGCTCGGACCGGTCATCGGGGATCTCCTGCCCTCCGCCCTCGGCGTCGCCCTGAGCCCGTTTCCGATCGTGGCGGTGATCCTGTTGCTGACGACGCCGCGGGGTCGGGCCAACGGGCCGGCGTTCGCCGTCGGGTGGGTGGTGGGGCTGACGGTGCTCTGCCTGCTGGTGCTGTGGCTGGCCGGCGGGTCCGACGATCCCGACAGCGACACCAGCACGGCGGTCGACGTGCTCCAGCTCGTGCTCGGTCTCGGGCTGCTGGCGGTCGCGAAGAAGCAGTGGGACAAGCGGCCCGTCCCCGGCGAGGCGCCGGTGTTGCCCAAGTGGATGGACACGCTGCAGGACTTCGACGTGCCGCGGGCGCTGGCCGTCGGCGTCGCGCTGGCGGCGGTCAACCCCAAGAACCTGGCGTTGACGCTCGCGGGTGCGGCGGCGATCGCCCAGGGCGGGCTGTCGGCGGGCGGCGACGCGGTGGCGATCGCCGTCTTCGTGCTGTTGGCGTCGATGACGGTCATCGGCCCGGTTCTCAGCTACCTGCTGCTGGGCAAGCGGGTCGAGCCGGGGCTCGTGAGCCTGCGCCAGTGGATGGCCGACAACAACGCCACGATCATGACCGTCGTGTGCGTGATCCTCGCGGCCAAGCTCGTCGGCGCCGGCATCGCCGGCCTCAGCAACTGACCTGGCGACTTCTGAGCAGGGGCCGACGCCCTCGTCATCCGGTGGTCGGGGTGACGAGGGCGGACTCGGTGGTGAGGTGGTGGGCGGCGCGGCGGCAGGTGGTGGGGGTGAACTCGCCGGAGGACTCGTAGGCGGCCAGCTCGCGGCGCTCCTCGGCGAGGACGTCGAGGACCAGGGACCAGCCGGCGGGCGACAGGTCGGTGGCCGCGGCGAGGCCGGACTCGGCCCGCCGGCGGACGTGGGCGACGCGGGCCTCGAACAGGTCGCGCAGGGCGGCGACGCTGTCGTCGGACACCTCGCCCGTGGCGGCCACCTCGTCGAGCCGCCGCAGCGCCGCCTCGGCGGCATCCACCCGCACCGCGGCCTCCCGTCGGGCCCCGGTGGCCGCCGCGAGCGCGGCGACCGGTGACGCGGCGAGGGTCTCGCGTTCGACGCACAGCAGTTCGACCAGGAGCTTCCAGCGGTCGGGCGGCAGCTCGTCGGCCTGGCCCCGGACCCGGCCGGTGGCCTCGGTGAGGTAGGCGATGCGGTCCTCGAACAGCGCCCGCAGGTCCTGCAGCTGGGCCGGCGACAGCTCCTGGGCGGCGTCCAGCGAGTCGACCCGGGAGAGCGCGGCGCGGGCCGCCCGCACCCGGGCGGTGATCTCCTCCATCACCCCGGCCGTGGCCAGCGGCGCCAGGCCGAAGCTGTTGCTGGCGCCGGCGATGCGGTCGTCGGCCACGGCGCCGCTCCGCAGCGGCACCTCTTTCAGGAACAGGGCGACCACGAACGCCCCCACGGCCAGGGGCACCCCGGCCAGGAACACCGTGTCGAGCGCGTCGGCGTAGGCCGTCAGGTAGGGGCCCCGGGTGGCGGCCGGCAGCTGCGACAGCTGGGTGGGGTCGCCGGTGAAGGCGGACAGCCCCGCAGAGGCCTGGTTGCCGGCGAAGGTCGAGTTGAAGATCGAGCCGAACAGCGCCACGCCGAACGAACCGCCGATCGACCGGGCGAACGAGGCCGTGGACGTGGCCGTGCCCAGGTCGCGCACCTGGACGGAGTTCTGGGCCACCAGCACCAGCATCTGCATCACCAGGCCGATGCCGATGCCGAGCACCGCCATGTAGACGCCGAGCCGCACCGTCCCCGTGTCGACGCCCAGGTCGGACAGCAGGAACAGGCCGACCGCCATGGTGGCCGTGCCCGCCAGGGGGAAGACCTTGTAGCGGCCGGTGCGGCTGATGAGCTGGCCCGTCAGCAGCGACGCCACCACCACCCCCGCCATCAGCGGGATGAGCTGGAGCCCCGAGCTGGTGGCCGACTGGCCCCGCACCACCTGCTGGTACTGCGGCAGGTAGGTGGTGGCGCCGAACAGCGCCGCGCCCACGGCGAGTGCGACCACGCACACCACCGAGAACACGGAGTTGCGGAACAGGCGCAGTGGTATCAGCGGCTCGCGCACCCGCGACTCGACCAGCACGAACAACCCCAGCAGCACCACCGCCGCCAGCGACAGCCCGACGATCGTGGCCGAGCCCCACTCGTACTCGTTGCCACCCCAGGTGGTGATCAGGATCAGGCAGGTCACCCCACCCGCCATCAGCACCGTGCCCAGGTAGTCGACCACGTGGCTCACCCGCTCGACCGGCGTGTGCAGCGCCCCCGCCACCGCCACGAGCGCCACCAGGCCGATGGGCAGGTTCACGTAGAAGACCCAGCGCCAGTCGACCTTGTCGGTGAGGAAGCCGCCGACGAGCGGCCCGGCGACGCTGGCGAAGCCGAACACGGCCCCGAAGTAGCCCTGGTAGCGGCCGCGCTCCCGCGGCGAGACGATGTCGCCGATGATCGCCTGCGAGCCCACCATCAGCCCGCCGCCGCCCAGGCCCTGCAGGCCCCGGAAGGCGATGAGCTGGCCCATGTTCTGGCTGAGCCCGCTGAGCGCCGAGCCCACGAGGAAGATCACGATCGCCGCCTGGAACAGGCGCTTCCGGCCGTAGAGGTCGCCGAGCTTGCCGTACAGCGGCGTCGACACCGTGAACGTGAGCAGGTACGCCGTGACCACCCAGGCGTACTGGTCGAGCCCGCCCAGCTCGCCGACGATGGTGGGCAGCGCCGTGGCGACGATGGTGGAGTCGAGCGCCGCCAGCAGCAGCGACAGCATCAGCGACCCGATCACGACACCCAATCGCGCGCCGGTCTCGGGCTCGACGGCCTCACTCGGTTCCGCGGTCACGACTTCACTCATGGTGATCCTGACGCTACCGACCCCCTCTGACAGTTAAGGGTGAGGGTCAAGGACCGAAGTCAGATCGACAGGCGCTTGCCGATCCCCTCGATGACGCAGTCGAGGCCGAACTCGAAGCGCCAGTCGTGGTCGTCCTTGCGCTTCGCCGCGCGGATGGAGCGCTGGTAGGTCGGGTAGCGGCCGGTGTCCATGAGCCAGCGCATGTGGCGGCTGTAGGCGGTGCGGAGGTCGTCGCCGCTGCGGAAGCCCTGCCGCCGCATGAGGCGCAGCTGGGTCACCTCACCGCCGGTCGCCCCCCACACGTAGGCGTTCACCGTCTGGAACACCGCCAGGCCGGTGTCGGCGTCGAGGTCGAGGTGGCCGATCGACACCAGCACCCGCTCGGCGCCGGCCATCCGGCGGGGCGTGAGGCCGATCAGCACCCGGGCCCCGGCCTCCCCGACCCACGGGTGGCGCAGGATGCCGGCCCGCACCCGGCGGGCGTGGTCGCGCAGGACCACCTGCCAGTCGCCGGGAGCGCCGTCGGGGTCGAGGTCGACGTCGTCGAACGCGGCGTCGACCATCAGCCAGAAGATGTCCTCCTTGCCGGACACGTAGCGGTAGAGGGCCATCGTCGCCACCCCGAGCTGGCCGGCGAGGCGCCGCATCGACACGGCGTCGAGGCCGTCGGCGTCGGCGATGTCGATGGCGGCGGCCGCGATCCGCTCGTGATCCAGCGTGGTGAGCGACCGCGCCGGCCGGGCGATCCGCTCCCAGATGGAGACCTCGACGTCGTCGGCGGCGCTCATCGCCGCCTCACCCTAGCCGAGGTGTGTACACCGTACGCACGACGTGTACGGTGGCCCGGACACTACGACGGGGCCGTCCTCCCGGCCCGACGCGAGCTGAGGAGAAGGACGGACGACGACGTGCTAGTGCGACTCGTGCGGGCCCACCTGCGGCCCTACCGCAGGGACCTCGCGTGGATCGTGGCGCTGCAGTTCCTGCAGTCGCTGGCCATGCTCTACCTGCCCACCGTCAACGGCGACCTCATCGACGAGGGCGTGGCGCAGGCCGACACCAGCGTGATCGTCAGCAAGGGCGGGATCATGCTGGCGGTGACGCTGGTGCAGGTCGTCGCCTCGATGGTGGCGGTCTTCTTCGGCGCCCGCACGGCCATGGCGCTCGGGCGCGACATCCGCGGCGCGATCTTCCAGAAGGTCCAGCAGTTCTCCGCCCAGGAGATGGGCCGGTTCGGCACGCCGTCGCTGATCACCCGCACCACCAACGACGTGCAGCAGATCCAGCTGCTGGTGGTGATGGGCTTCACGATGGCGGTGTCGGCGCCGATCATGTCGGTCGGCGGCATCGTGATGGCCACCCGGCAGGACGTGCCGCTGTCGTCGATCCTGCTGCTCCTCGCGCCGATCCTGGGTGTGTTCGTCGCCTTCATGGTCAGCCGGCTGCGGCCGCTGTTCCGCACCTGGCAGGAGCGCCTCGACGGCATCAACCAGGTGCTGCGCGAGCAGATCACCGGCGTCCGGGTGGTGCGGGCCTTCGTCCGCGACGACTTCGAGCGCGAGCGCTTCGGCCGGGCCAACAACGGCCTCTACGACGTGTCACTGGGCGTCAACCGCTACACCGCGCTGCTGTTCCCCTCGGTGATGCTGCTCTTCAACCTCACCTACGTGGCGGTGGTGTGGTTCGGCGGGCACCGCATCGACGGCGGGGCCATGGAGGTCGGCGCGCTCACCGCCTTCATGAGCTACCTCATGCAGAACCTGATGTCGGTGATGGTGGCCACCTTCATGCTGATGATGCTGCCCCGCGCCGACGTGTGCGCCGAGCGCATCCAGGAGGTGCTCGAGACCGCGAGCTCGGTCGTGCCGCCGGCGTCGCCGGTCGTGCCCGACGAGGGCGAGCTGCGGGGCCTGCTGGAGCTGCAGGACGTCGAGTTCCGCTACCCCGGCGCCGAGGAGCCGGTGCTGTGCGGCATCGACCTGGTGGCCCGCCCCGGCGAGACGACGGCGATCATCGGCAGCACCGGCAGCGGCAAGACCACCCTGCTCAACCTGGTGCCCCGGCTGTTCGACGCCACCGGCGGCCGGGTGCTGATCGACGGCATCGACGTGCGCGACCTCGACCCGTTGCGGCTGGCGCTCGCCGTCGGCTTCGTGCCGCAGCGGCCCTACCTGTTCTCCGGCACCGTGGCGTCGAACCTCCGCTACGGACGGCCCGACGCCACCGACGACGAGCTGTGGCAGGCGCTCGAGATCGCCCAGGCCCGCTCCTTCGTCGAGCAGATGCCCGAGCGCCTCGACTCCCCCATCGCCCAGGGCGGCACCAACGTGTCGGGCGGGCAGCGGCAGCGGCTCGCCATCGCCCGGGCGATCGTCCACCGGCCCCGGATCTACCTGTTCGACGACTCGTTCTCGGCGCTCGACTACAGCACCGACGCGGCGCTGCGGGCGGCGCTGGCGGGCGAGACGGCCGACGCCACCGTCGTCGTGGTGGCCCAGCGGGTGAGCACCATCCGCCAGGCCGACCGCATCGTGGTGCTCGACCTGGGCCGCATCGTCGGCCAGGGCACCCACGCCGAGCTCATGTCCGACAACGAGACGTACCGGGAGATCGTGCTCTCCCAGCTCACCGAGCAGGAGGCCGCGGCGTGAGCGGCGACGACGACGAGCAGCAGCCGGGCAACGGCGAGCCGGGTGACGAGCCGGGCCGCGCCACGGGCGGGAACGGACGTCGAGGCGCCCGCGGTCGCGGACGCGACGGCAACGGCGGGAGGCCGACCGCCGACGCCGGGAACGGCGACGGGGACGGCGAGAACGGGGACGGCGACAACGGTGGGCCCGTCGAGGACGAGACCACGCCCGCGCGCCATCCCGGGCCGCCGGGAGGACACCGGGCCGGGCCGCCGTTCGTCGGCGGCATCCCCACCGAGAAGGCGCTCGACCTGCGGGGCTCCAGTCGCCGCCTCCTGTCGATGCTCCGGCCCCAACGCCGGCTGATGCTGACCGCCCTGCTGCTGACCGCGTGCAGCGTCGCCCTGTCGGTCTCGGGGCCGCGCCTGCTCGGCAAGGCCACCGACGTGATCTTCTCCGGGTCCGTCAGCGAGCACATCCCGGCCGGCACCGACAAGGCCGAGCTGATCGCCCGCCTGCGCGAGCAGGGCGAGGACCGGCAGGCCGACCTGCTCAGCTCGCTCGACCTCACCCCCGGCCACGGCATCGACTTCGGCCGGGTCGGCTCCATCCTGCTGCTGGTCCTGGCCGTGTACCTGGGGGCCGCGCTGCTCGGCTACCTCCAGTTCCGACTGACCGGCCTGGTCGTCCAGCGGGCCATGCGGCGCCTGCGGGAGCAGACCGAGGACAAGCTGTCGCGCCTGCCGCTCAGCTACTTCGACCGCCAGCCCCGCGGCGAGCTGCTCAGCCGCGCCACCAACGACATCGACAACCTGTCGCAGACCATGCAGCAGACCCTCGGCCAGCTCACCGTGTCGCTGCTCACGATCCTGGGCGTGCTGGCGATGATGTTCTTCATCTCGCCACTGCTGGCGGTGGTCGCCCTGGTGACGATCCCGCTGTCGATGTTGGTGGCGGCGCAGATCGGCAAGCGGGCCAAGCCCCAGTTCGTCCGCCAGTGGGCGACGACCGGGCAGCTCAACGCCCACATCGAGGAGATGTACACCGGCCACGCCCTGGTCAAGGTGTTCGGACGCCAGCCGGAGGCCGCAGCCGCCTTCGACGAGCAGAACGAGACCCTCTACACGTCGAGCTTCAAGGCCCAGTTCACCTCTAGCCTCATCCAGCCGGCGATGCTGTTCATCAGCAACCTGAACTTCGTGGTGGTCGCCGTCGTCGGTGGCCTGCAGGTGGCGTCGGGGACGCTGAGCCTCGGGTCGGTGCAGGCGTTCATCCAGTACTCGCGGCAGTTCGGGCAGCCGGTGACCCAGGTGGCGAGCATGGCCAACCTGCTGCAGTCGGGCGTCGCCTCGGCCGAGCGGGTGTTCGCCCTGCTCGATGCCCCGGAGCAGAGCGAGGAGCCGGTGGGGCCGCCACGGCTCGCCGTCAACGGGGGCGGGCGCGGCCGGGTGGCGTTCGAGGACGTGTCGTTCCGCTACGCCCCCGACATCCCGCTCATCGACGACCTGTCGCTGTGCGTCGAGCCCGGCCAGACCGTGGCCATCGTGGGGCCGACCGGGGCCGGCAAGACCACGCTGGTCAACCTGCTGATGCGGTTCTACGAGGTCAGCTCGGGACGGATCACCGTCGACGGGGTCGACATCGCCACCGTGAGCCGTGAGGAGCTGCGCTCCAAGACCGGCATGGTGCTGCAGGACGCCTGGCTGTTCGACGGCACGATCGCCGACAACATCGCCTACGGCGCCGCGGATGCGACCCGGGAGCAGATCGTCGCGGCCGCCGAGGCCACGCACGTCGACCACTTCGTGCGCACGCTGCCCGACGGCTACGAGACGCGGCTGGGCGACGAGGGCGGCAACGTCAGCGCCGGCGAGAAGCAGCTGATCACCATCGCCCGGGCGTTCCTGGCCGAGCCGGCGATCCTGATCCTCGACGAGGCCACCAGCTCGGTCGACACGCGCACCGAGCTGCTGATCCAGCAGGCGATGGGCTCGCTGCGGCAGGGTCGCACCAGCTTCGTGATCGCCCACCGGCTCTCGACCATCCGCGACGCCGACCTGATCCTGGTGATGGAGGCCGGCCAGGTGGTGGAGCAGGGCACCCACGAGGAGCTGCTGGCGGCCGAGGGCGCCTACGCCCGCCTGTACGCGGCGCAGTTCGCGGCCGCGACCGCTCCGGTGTAGCCCGCCCGGCGGCTGGTCCACCACGGAGAGTGGGCGTGCCGACAGACTCCCGGGATGCTCCGCCACCCGCTGACCTGGATCGCCGTCGTCGGCGCCGCCCTGATGGGCGTGGTGATGACGGCGAGCTACATCGGCGGCCTGGTCGACCCGGTCGGGCACCTCCGGGACGCCCCGATCGGGTTCGTGAACGCCGACGACGGCGACTCGGGCGCCCAGCTGCAGGAGCAGGTCACGGCCAGCGGCGACGGTCGGGTCGACTGGCAGGTGCTCGACAGCCAGGCCGAGGCCGAGCGTCGGCTGCGCGACGACGACCTGTGGGGCGCCATCGTCGTGCCCGAGGGCTTCTCGGCGTCGATCGCGGCCATCGGCGCGTCACCGATGACGGCGCAGCCGGCCGAGCTGCTGCTCCTGGGCAACGAGGGCGCCGGCCTCTTCCAGCCGGCGATCTTCACCCAGGTGTCGACCGCGGCGACCACCGAGACGTCGTCGACCGTGCGGCAGCAGCTGGTCGCCGTGCTGGGAGCCGACACGGTGCCGGTGATCGGCCAGCCGGTGGTGGCGAAGGAGCAGGCCGTGGTGGCGCTGCCCGACAAGGCCGGGCGGGGCATCGCACCCTTCTACCTGTCGGTGATGCTCACGTTGGGCGGCTTCCTGGCCGCCAGCATCGTGGGCGTCGGCATCGACCTGCTGCGGGGCGGATCACGGCTGGAGCTGTTCGGCCGGGTGGTCGACCTGCGCATCGGCGGCGTCGACCACGAGGTGCGGCCGCTGCGGCTGTGGGTGGCGAAGGCCGTGCCGACGTTCGTCGCCGCCGTGCTGGCGGGGCTTCTGGCGGTGGGGACGGCGCTGGTGGTGTTCGGGATGGACGTGTCGTCGGCGGGCAAGGCCTACGCGCTGGGCGCCCTCGGGGCGGCGGCCGTGGCGATGATCTCGCTGGTGTTCCTCACGCTGTTCGGCATCGCCGGCGAGCTGCTCGGCGTGCTGTTCACCACGATCTTCGGCGTACCGGCGGCGCTCGGCATCTACCCCTACCAGGCGATCCCCGGGGCGTTCCGCTTCATCGCCGCCTGGCACCCGCTGCGCTACCTGAGCGACGGGATGCGCAGCATCGCCTTCTTCGACGCGTCGGGCGCCGGCCTCGGGCGCGGCACCGTGGTCGTGGCGGTGTGGCTTGTCGGCGCCGTGGGGGTGGGCGCCGGCTGCGCCTGGCTGCTCGACCGCCGGGTAGCCCACTGACCCGCGGACCCGCGGTGCGGCCGCCGACCTACGGTGCGGCGATGGAAGGACGGCTGTCGGGTCGGCGCGTGGTGGGCATCGTCGTCCTGGTGGCCGTGCTGTTGGCCACGGCCGGCGTCGGCGGGGCGGTGCTGCTGGCGGACGACGACACGGAGACGGGCGGCGGCGGGATCGACGACGGCGGTGGCGGCCGGATCGTCGAGCTCGCCGGCGTGCCGCTGCTGGCGGGCGCCTACCGGGCGTCGGGGCCGCTGGCCGACGGGTTGGAGGTGCCCGGGGGGACGGTGCTGCTGGGTGACGTCCTCTACGACGACGCCCTGTACCTCTACGACAACGTGGCCATCGAGGGGTGGACGGCGGGGTTCCTGGTGGTGGGCGATCTGGACGGCGTAGTGGCCGACATCGCGCGGCAGGCGGCGGACCTGGGCCTCGGGACACCCGTCGACGAGGACCGCCGGGCGGGGTGCTCGCCACAGCCGTGGCTGTCCGGGACGGTCGAGTGCTCCGCCTCGTGGGAGAGCCCGGCGCAGCTGCTGAGGGCCGACGTCCTGCGGGGCACGACGGACGGGGGTCGGCCCGTGTCGGTGCTGTGGCTGACGTCGGAGCGCCGCGGTCGACCCGACGCCGGGGTGCCCGAGGAGCAGGACCTCGGGATGCCGGAGGAGCCGCTGCCGGATGGCTGGCCGGAGCCGCCGGGGCCGGGTGACGGGCTGGGCGATGGCATCGTGGAACCGGACGGCGGGGTGGTGTCGCTGCGGGTGCCGGACGGGGCGCGGGCGGTGATGTCGGCGTGGCCGACCGGTGGCATCAGCACCAACTACGACGCCGTGCTCGCCGTGGACGGTGACCTCGACGCCGTGCTCGACGACCTGGCCGCCCAGATCGAGCGCCGGGTCGAGGGGCCGGCGCAACGGAGGTCGGGCACGGTCGACGGCCACGAGGTGCGCTCGGTGTACGGCAGCCAGGCCGGGGGCGATTCGTACGACATCCACGCCGTGACCCTCGACGGCCGCTCGTGGGTCCGTGTATCCACCGGTTACGACTGAGCCGGGAGGGTCTGTAGGGTCGGGGGCATGAAGTGCCCCGTCGATGACACCGACCTCTCCATCTCCTCCCGGGAAGGCATCGAGATCGATTTCTGCCCCCAATGTCGGGGCGTGTGGCTCGACCGGGGTGAGCTGGACAAGATCATCGAGCGCGCCGCCACGTCGTACTCCCCGACCGAGAGCCGCCCGATGGAACGGGAGCGCGAGCGGGAGCGGGCGCCCCGGGACGACTACCGCTCCGACGACCGCGATCGGGATCGGGATCGTCGCTACGACGACGACGACCACGGCCACGGCCGCAAGCGGAAGAAGCGCGGCGGCTTCCTCGAGGACCTCTTCGACTTCGGCTGACCCGCCACCCCGAGATCTCGACAGCGCGCGTCGCTATGGCGCCACCTCCGTCGAAGTTTCGGGTGGGATGACCCCCTAGCCGACCTCGTCGAGGGCGGTGCGGAGGGCGCCGAGCTCGTCGACCACGGTGGTGAGCTCGGCGTCGAGCTCGTCGGCACCGGCTCCGGCGGCCAGCGCGACCTCGGCCGCCCGGGCGACGGCGCCGTCGAGCCGCACGTCGAGCAGGCGCAGGCGCTCCTCGATGTCCTCGATGGTGTTGAGCAGGCGCTGCACCGAGTTGAACCGGGCCTCCTGGGCGGCCATCACCGAGGGGTCGGCGCCCGAGCGTCGGGCCCGCTTGTACTCGTCGGTCACCCGCTCGGGGTCGAGCGTGGCGAGCACACGCTCCAACTCACCGACCCGCATGGCGGCGTCCCACACGGAGGCGACGCCGGCATCGATCCGAGGGACCAGCTCGGTCAGCCGATCGCGCACCGGACCGGGGCGGAGGCCGTCGACCAGCTCGCTGAACCGCCGCCGGGCGGCCAGCGCCTCGCTCACCGTGCCCGCCAGCCGGCGGGGCGCGGCAGCGGGGTCGACGTGGGCCAGCGGGTCGGGCTCGCCCTGGGATCGACGCCGAAATGCCATTCGTCGAGAGTAACGGCCTCGGCGAAGCCCGAGACCGCTCGGGGCCGCAGCGGTGTGGTCGGCGGGAGCAAAGGCCCTCCGCAGCACCTCGGGCCCGGGTAGACAGGGCGTCATGCCCGTGACGACCGGCTTCAACCACATCGCCACCGTGACCGCCCACCTCGACCGCACCGTGGCGTTCTACGAGCAGGCGTTCGGCGCCGTGAAGACCTTCGAGATGGCGGCCGAGCCGGACCACCCCCGCATGGCCATCCTCGACCTGGGCGGCGGCGCGGCCCTCAACGTGTTCGAGGCGGCGTCGGAGGACGAGATCGTGGGCGACCGCCGGAGCCCGGGCGGCCGCGGCCCGATCGACCACTTCGCCGTCGCCGTCGACACCCTGGCGACGCTCGAGCGGGTGAAGGACCGCCTGCTCCAGCTGGGGGCCGACATCGGCGAGATCCACAAGCTGGGCGACATCTGGTCGCTGTTCTTCCGCGACCCCGACGGCATGGAGCTGGAGGTCTGCGCCCCGCAGTAGCGGCCGCTCGTAGTGTGCCGGGGTGCAGATCGGTCTGATCTCGCTCCTGGTCGACGACTACGACCCGGCGGTCGAGTTCTTCGTGGGCACGCTGGGGTTCGACCTCGTGGAGGACTCG